>CAZGYW010000482.1:0-2977 GCA_964530495.1 uncultured Anaerolineae bacterium | reverse complement strand
CCTGGCCGCTGGTGGATGGCGCGCAGTGGTACATCTTCAGCGTGATTGACTCGGTTGGTACGCTTCTGGCGGATTCGCCCATCGTGCTGGAAGGGGCGGTTACCGGCCACAGCTACCGGGTCGCACCGGAAGACATGGCGCGCGGGCCGTTCACGGCGATCGTTCACGCCGGGGGCGAAACCCCGGAGGGCGCGATGCGCTGCATCGAGGATGTCACGTTCTCCTTTGATGGCACCACCACTGAACGCTGCAGAGGGCTGAGCGTCAGCGCGGACATCGTGCCCGGCACGCGGATGGCCGTGGCCTCCTGGAGCGCGGCGCCCGGCGCGGGGGCGTACCTGGTTCATGTGTACGCCATCGCTGACGACAGCGGGTTGATTGGCATCCGGGTGCTGACCGTGCCCGGCAGCGCCACGACCTACCACCTGGACGGCGTCTTCCCCACCGATTACTACCGGTTTCGCATCCGGGTGTCCGCTTACGCGAATGCCACGGGTGGCGGCGCCTGGGGCGACATGCCGACCGGCTACCTCTGCGATGGTGGCATTGACATCGAGTTTCCCAAAACCGGCCCCGTTGAGTGGGGTCCGGCGGCGGGGTCCTGAGCGAGGGAGGAGCGAACATGAATCCCATGCATAAATTCATGATGCGGCTGGCCCTGCTCGGGATACTGGGCGTGGCGCTGCTCGCCATGGCGCTGGGCGGCGCGACCTACGCGCAAAGCGGCGGCACCCTGGGCTACGGCTCCCGGGTGTTTGCCAGCCTCTCGCCCGAAATTCCCACCGTGGCCTACGGCTTTAGCGGCAGCAGCGGCGATTTCGTAACCGTCCTGGTCAAAAGCTGGACCGGGACGCTCGACGCGCAGATCGACCTGGTGGCGCCCAACGGCGTGATCGTGAGCCACAGCACCGGGAACCTGCGCGACGACGATCCGCTGGGCGCGCACCTGGCGGCCTACCTGCCGGATGACGGCGCGTATGTGCTGCGCGTCTCCGGCCAGAACCAGACGACCGGCGACTTTACCCTGACCCTGCTGGGGCGGGGCGCGGCGGCCGCCACGTCGCTGGCCTACGGGCAGGCGGTGGACGTGACCATCACCCCGGGCGCGGCGGCCCAGTTCTTCGCCTTTGAAGCGGAGGACTGCCCGACCACGCTGATCATCACCAATCCTGATCCCGGGCAGCCCTTCACCTTCCCGTTCCTGGCCAAAGTGCGCGACCAGCGCGGCCAGATTGTCGCGTTGCTGCGCGGCGGGGAGGAGATGGAGGACTGGCTGACCGTTATGCCGCGCAGCGGGCGCTACGAGGTGGAAGTGCTGGCGGCCGATCCGACCGCGGCCGGCTCCGTGCGCCTGCTGGTGACCTGCGCCGGGGATAACCCCGGCTGTGCCGCCGGCCCGGCCATCGTCGGCATCCCCGGCGTGCCGGAGGTCTGCGAGGAGTGTCCGCCGCCGGACGAGCTGGTGCCGGGCGGCGGCTGCCCTGACCTGCACTTCGGCGTGATGCAGTCCCCGGATAACCCGCATATGGCTACCGTGACCTGGGCCGCCATGCCGGATGCGGATGGCTACGCGGTCTACGTTTTCGGCCTGCTGGCTGAAGGGGGTGAGGTCTACCTGACCCACGCAACCTGGAATCCAGGCGACCCGCTATCCTTTACCTGGGTGCTGCCGGAAGTGGGCTATACCGGCTTCCGGTTCGTGCTGCGCGTGTACATTGGCGATGCTGTTGTCTGCGTGGCTGAGACCGGGATCAACTTCGAGCGGCGCATGCCGGTATGTGCCTTCTTTGATGTAACCATCGCCGAGCACACCGGGACTTCTGTGACGTTTGCATGGCCTGAGTACCCCGGCGCGGACGGCTACGTCCTGAGCCTTCTGGACGGCACGTCCCGAACGTTGCTGCCGGGCTGGCCGGTGATCGTCGCCGCCAGCCAGCTCAGCTATACGGTGACGGATCCGCCCGTGACCAACTTCATCTTCACCGTTGGTCCCTGGGACGAGGAACGCGGCGGTTTCTGCATCCAGGAGCAGCCGGCCGAGGTCCGGGAAGTGCCGGATACCGGGCAGTACCCCTGCCTGATCCGGACCGACCGGGCCGACGTGGCGGTGCGGGTTGGGCCGGGGACGGAGCGCTCGATCTTCGCCTGGCTCAACCCCGGCATGGAGTACCCGGTGCTGGGTGTGGCCAACGACTCCGGCAGCGCCCCGTGGTGGCAGGTCGACAAGACGCGGTTCGCCGGGCATGACATGGTGATCAGCCTGTGGGTGGCGGCCAGCGAAGTCGAGGAGATCGGCGAGTGCGACAACGTGCCGCCGGGCGAGGTGCCGCCGGTCATCCCTGAGGATCCGGGGCATCCGGGAGGGTGGCAGCCGTGCGGCTCGTGCGATACGTGCGGGCACCCGGCCAGCGAATGCGTCACCTCGCCGGAAGGCGCCTGCCTGTGGGACCCGGCCTCGTGCAGCGGGGAAATCCCGCCGGACGATGGCAGCGGGTGCTACGCTGTCAGCGCGGCAATCGACATGGGGCAGTGCTACGGCGATGGTTCGGCGATGCTGGATGTGCGGCCGAACTGCGGCAGCCGCTACACGCCCGGCACGACGATCAGCGCCCATGCCGTCGCCGTGGACGGCAAGTGCAATGTGGAATACTGGTCCGGCTGCGGCGCGTCGGGTGGGGACAATAGCATCACCTTCACGCCGGGCGGGAGCTGTGTCCTGACCGCGCACATGTGGTACGGCGACTAGCGCGGAACCGGGACTCTGGCGAAATACGCGCGGGGGCGGGCAGTGGCTCGCCCCCGTTGCTGCTTGCCTGCTGAATGGTGATTTGCTTGCGCCCCGCCAGCCTCCCCGGTATAGTCAGAGTACGTTCTTCCAATCACACAGTGGGCCAGATCGCGCTGCGCTTTCAACTGCGCGGTGTTTCCGTCGCGGTCTGGTGGCAGGTCATCGCCGAGGCTGGCAGTGTTCCCTTCG
>CAZGYW010000481.1:0-2986 GCA_964530495.1 uncultured Anaerolineae bacterium | reverse complement strand
TTGATGGCGCGCTGGTGATGTTCCAGGAGTGGATGAGTCAGCCCGGCCGGACGGCAAGCGTCTATCTGAACGAATACGGCGATCTCATCGATCTGCAGGCGACAATCCATCGCGGGCTGATCTGGCATCTTTACGGGCGTGGCTCGCGCATGGTCGCTGGATACGCCGGCCTGGAGTGGGTGACAGAACGCTATCGGTGGATTGATCCCTGGACGGAGCCGGAACTTTACTACCCGGTATCCGGCTATGGAGGCGGAGCGCTGTTGTGGCCCGGGCCGCTGCCTTCACTGCGGCTCAAGCTGTTGCGTGAGGGCGTTGAGGATGCGCGCCTGCTGGACCTGTATGCGGCGCAGACCAGCCTGCCGGAAGCGCAGGCACTGGCGCTCCAGCTTACGCCGGGGTTGCTTGCCGAGCAGAATCCGGCGGTTGACCTGTGGGATCGTGCCCATGCGGCGCTGCTCGTGGCCCTGACGGAGGGTGAAGCGGCGGACTTCCTTGCCTTTTCGCCGCTGCCTGTTGTGTACACCGAGTCTATGATCGTTGCGGATTTTGACTCGGCGGGCCTGCCAGACGACTGGGAGTTTTATGGCGTGACGGGTGCGCCGGTGGATTCCCCGTGGGAGAACAGCGGCACCGCCTTGCAGTTCGACTTCTCTGCCGAGGTCAGTGAGGGCGCCTACTATTTTGGCAATACGGATTGGAGTGATTGGGAGGCCCTGGAGCTTGATGTCCTCAGCCTCAGTCCCTATGTGAGCGGGCTGGGTGTGGGGCTGGTTGATGACGACGACAACTTCCTGTTGCTGCGCTATGGCTCCAATGTGATCGGCCCCGGTGAGAACAAGACGCTGACCTTTCCGCTGATTGTGCCGCAAGATGAGGAGGACCCCTTCGATTGGTCCACAGTGAAATATCTCGCGTTTCAGGTGAGCACCACCATTGAGAAGCGGGATGGCAGCGGAGAGCGGCGCGTGTATCCTCTGGGAGACCGTGCCCTGGTGATTGACAACATTCAGCTGGTGCGCCAGTGAGCCGACGACCGTACAATGTTCTGCTGGTGGACCTTGCGCAGGCTTTTGGGGGCGCTGAGGTCAGGGTTCTGACGCTGGCAACTGCGCTGCAGGAGCGTGTGGCCGCCTGCCGGGTCGCAGTGCTGCAGGACAGCCCGCTGCACGATCGCCTGAGCAGACTCGGAATACCCTGTGAAGTCATCTCCGTTGGGCGCAGCAACCCGGGTATGCTGTTCATCCTGCGCGATCTCATCCAGCGGCACAACTACGTGGTGGTGGATGCGCATAACGTCCAATCGATCTTCTGGGCGCACTGGGCGGCAGCGCTGGCTGCAGCACCGGGCCGGGTGGCCACAATCCACAGTGATTTTGGGCGTGAGTATCCGGGGGCCAAAGGTCGATTGTATGAGGGGGTTCTGGCCCTGAATCGACGGGTGGCCCGCCAGTACATCACCGTGACTGAAGTGCTCCAGCACAAAGCGGAGGCGCAGGGTGATGGCGAGCGCAGTACGCTGATTCACAATGCGGTGCAGGTGCCGGATGAACCGTTCACCGGGCTTGAGCCCGGCCTTCGGGCTGCATGGGGTTTTGCGGCTGATGACGTTGTGGTGGCGATTGTCGCCCGGCTGAAGCCAGTGAAGGGCCATGTGTATCTGCTGGATGCGCTCGCCCGGCTGGACGAGCTTCCGCACGTCAAGCTGCTGGTGGTAGGTGACGGTCCGTTGCAGGCTGAGCTTGAGGCGCAGGTGAAACGGCTCGGGATTCAGGACCGGGTGCACTTTGCGGGTTTTCGGGATGACATCGCTGCCGTCCTGAGGGCCGTCGATGCTGTGTGCATGGCGTCACTTTCGGAGGCGCTGCCGTTTGTAGTGCTGGAAGCGGCTTCCTGCGCCCGTCCGCTGCTGGTGACCCGGGTTGGAGGGATGGCGACGCTGCTCACTGACCGCGAGAATGCCCTGGTGGTTCCTCCCGGGGACGCGCAGGCCCTGGCCGATGGCCTGCGCTGGTTGGTGCAGCATCCGGATGAGGCCCGGAGGTTCGGGATGGCGGCGTACACGCTGGTTAAGCAATCATTCAGTGTTGAGGCGATGATCGAGCAGGTGCTCCTGGTGTATGACCGGGCGGTGCAATGAAGAAGATGCAAATGGCCGCGCAGATTGCGCGCCGGCTGGGCGGATTTCGAGTGCTGGATGCGTACTGGGGTGCCGACCGCATTACGGTGGTGGCCCATCATCGGGTTACCGCGGAGGTCAACCGGCCGGACTACCCATACTATCAACCGGTAGTAAGTGCCACCCCGGAGATGTTTGAGCGCCAGCTCGCGTATATTGCAGAGCACTACTCCGTGATCAGCCTGGATGATCTGGTGCAGTTCGTGACTGAAGGCAGGGCGCTACCAGCGCGACCGCTGCTCATCACATTCGATGACGGATTTCGTGACAATTATGTCAACGCTTACCCGAGCCTGAAGCGGTTTGGCTTTCCAGCCGTGGTCTTTCTGATGACGAGCCGCATGGATCACTCCGTGCCGGCGTGGTGGGATGAGTGCGCGTACTACTTCCACCATACCGCCAAAGACCACGCTGAGTTGCCTCTGGTGGGGGTACACGATCTGTCCACAGCACCGAGCCGGGCTGCCGCCAGAGAGACAATGATGATCGCGCTGAAGCGGGTTCCGGAAGCTGAGAAGCTCGCGGCGCTGGCGCAATTGGGCACGGTTCTGGAGGTTGCACCACCGCCGGTTGACCCGGAATTGTTCATGGGCTGGGATGAGGTCCGTGAGTTGGTCGGCAACGGGATCGCCTGCATGCCGCATACGGTCACCCACCCGATCCTGACGCGCACCGACCCGGCCCAGCAGGAACGCGAGATCATTGCCTCACGTGATCGGATTCGCGAGGAAACCGGCGCCGAGATGACAGCTTTTGCGTACCCGAACGGGGGCGTGAGCGATTACGACCGCACAACGCTGCGCATTC
>CAZGYW010000480.1:0-2991 GCA_964530495.1 uncultured Anaerolineae bacterium | reverse complement strand
CAATGAATGACGAAGTCTTGACTGAGAAATTCGTCCAATTTCTGACCCGGCTGGAGCCGGCCGACACGCACAGCGCAGCACTCTTGAAGGGACTTCGCGACCTCCGCGGGGCGCTATCGATCGAGGATGTCGCGGCGTTGAGCGCTCCGCGCTTCTCATTCGAACGGGGTGAGCAGGCGGCCGCACACCCCGCAGACGAGGAATGGCTGGATCGCGTGCGTTCCTTTGCCGAGGGCGTGGAATTCTCCACAGAGCCAGCGTACCGCGTCTACCGGCGCGAAGTCCCCGTGGCAAACACCATCGTCACGGGCTCCCAACCGGAGTGGGCTGCCGGGGCCTCTCTGGAACGCTCGATCGGCCCCATTACGAGCCGGGACGGGCGTCGCTTCTGGCTTGATTTCTATCCGGTAGTCCGCCTGGTGCCGCTGTATCTGCCGGGCGAGCAGGACCCTGCCCTGTTGTTCTATGTGTCGGCTCTCAGGCAGACTCGCGGGTCGGTGCCCATCAACAGGGTGCTTTCCCGGTTCAGGGGAGCCAGGTACTCCCTGGGCAAGGGCAGCCTGTGGGTGCGGGCCGATCTACTGGCGTCCGGTTCACCGGCAAAAGGCTATGTCGGGCTCACGATCCAGTCGGGGGAGATTGTCCTCTCGAAACCGCCCCAGGATGTGCTTGGAAAGCTGACGATTCCGGCGGGGGCCTCCTGTGCGCTATCGCTGCGCTTGCAGCCCGCGAAGCCCCCGGCCGGGGACGGCTCCAGCCAATCCAATGATGTCCGGTCAGCGAAGCTGCAGCTTCCCAATACGTTTGCCTTCCATTTTTCGCAGGGCGAGCGAGGCATTGATGCCGTTGGGCGTGCCGGATGGACCCTCTACGGGCAGAAGCTCAGCTTCACCTGGAACGGCCAGTCGGCGCCATTCTACGATCCGATTCTGAAGGGGGCGCTCATTCCTCTTGATGCTGGCGGCCAGGAGTTCACCGTCAAGGACTCCCACTCGCCATTCGCCCAGGCAGGCGGCGCGGCCGTGATTCAGCAGTCCGCGTGGCTGCTGCCGGTGGCAACCATTGATGTCAGCCAGCCCACCGCCGTGGAAAACAACGGAGGGCTGGCTATCCAGGGGAACTCCGATCTCGCGCTGACCTGGCGTGGCCTGCGTGACGGGCCGGTCCATCTGCCCGGGCCCTGGATCGTGCACTTCCCGGGGCTGGTGATCATCGTCGACCTGCAGGCCAGTAACCTGTACGCCAACCAGCGCTTCCTGCTCTGGCAGGACGCGCAGTCGCCCCAGCGTTCCTCTGTCGCGGTGCGCTACACGGATTCTTTCCCGCTGTACTATGCCGCCACCGCGCAGGGCGCGGAGCTGGTTCTGGCCCAGGTGGATGCCGAAGCTAAGCTTGATCGACCGGTGGAGGTTGGCGGCAATCCCCTCGAAATTCGCTCGAAACGATCGCTGCTGGCCCTCAGCTATACCGAGGCCCTGCAGTTCGTCACCCTGTATGACGATAACATCCTGGTGGACAACCTGGACCCCCAGCAGCCGCAGTCCACCCAGCTCCCGGAGCCGATCGCGCTGGCGCTGCGCAATGCCCTGTTCACAACCACGCCGGTCAACGGATTCCTGCTGTTTGCCGAGCTGCTGGATGAAGAAGTGGTCGATATCGGTAACGTCCTGCTGGTGTTCGGCCTGTATGGCTTGCTGCCGACTCTGCCGGATCCCTACGCCGCGAATGTGGGTATGTTCCGCAGGATGGGGCGCCGCGGCAAAGTCGGGATTGGAATGCTGTTGATCGGCCAGATCGCATGGCAGAAGGCGGCCGGTGACGCCCCGGATGCGGTGGAGACGCGTTTCCACCTGCTGCCGCTGGGAGCAACGGGCACGACCCTGCTGGCGTCGTCCATCGCCCCGGCTCCGGCCTACGACGTGGCCAGCGCCGAGGCTACCTCCGCCCGCCTGTTTGCCTCCAATAACCAGCCACCCCTGGAAGCCGAATGGGATCGCCGGTTCCGCCGGTTCTACGAGGAGCAGTTCGCATTGCTGGACGTTTCCACCAATGCCGACTGGATGGGCGTCAGCCTGGGCTGGTTCAATCCTGAGACCGTCACCGATAACGATTACGTCTTCTACAGGGTCTACGGCGCCCAGCACACGGGCGATCAGACTCAGAGCCTGTTCCCGCTGCAGGTCGAAGGCATGGACCTGACGGCGGAAGGACGTTTCGTGCGCGCCTTCACCGTGCCGCAGAACTCCTGGGAGCCGCTGTTCAACCTGACCGCGCCCCAGGTGCCGGGCGATCCGCCCGCGCTGCTGAACTTCTACCCCAATGATGGGGGGCCGACGCGGCTGTTCAACGACAACCAGGAGCGGGTGCCCATCGCGCCCCTGCCCAAAGTGGAGGAGTTGCTGCGCTACTTCAACGAGGCCACTTCCGGCTTCACCGGCGCACTCTTCACGCTCCCCTTTGGCCTCAAGGCGTTCGCCGAGATCAACAAGAATCACGCCTACCTGCCGGATGCCGGGCTGAGCACCAACCAGCAGACTTTCCGGGAAGGCTCGCTCACGGGCGCTCTGCAGCTTCAGGTAGATGCGCCGCAACGCACCACCGAAAGCCCGATGTTCATCGGCAGCACACTCCAGCTCAACAACGTCGTCCTGCCGAACGGCACGCCCACCGGGGCGGGCACCCTGGGCAGGAGCGTGGCGGAGATCTTCAACAACGAATTCTTCGTGCTGACCAGCGGGTATGGCGACCGGGGCGTCCCCCTGGAGCGGATCGACTTCTCCGGGTATGGCACGAGCACTTTCAGCCACTGGGAAAACCCGGAGGCCGCTTTTGCCGAAACCAGCCAGGCCCGCTTTGATGTCTTCATCGGCCGCACCGCCCACGAAGTCATCCAGGTCAAGAGCGTGGTCTATCCCTGGGGAATCCGCGTGGTGCGCACCATCATCGTCTTCCGGGCAGGTAGCAGCTATGTCTACCGCTTCGATACCGGCT
>CAZGYW010000479.1:0-3000 GCA_964530495.1 uncultured Anaerolineae bacterium | reverse complement strand
CCGGTGTTCACGGGCGATGTGACCGGGCTGGGCGTTACCCGCCTGCTGGATGCGATTCGCAGTGTGAACCCGCAGATTCGCTTTTACCAGGCGTCCAGCAGTGAGATGTTCGGTAAGGTCCGTGAAGTGCCACAAAATGAAACCACACCCTTCTATCCGCGCAGCCCGTATGGGGTCGCGAAAGTCTATGGCCACTGGATCACAGTCAACTACCGTGAGAGCTATGGCATGCATGCCACCAGCGGGATTCTCTTCAACCACGAGTCACCGCGCCGCGGATTGGAATTTGTGACGCGCAAGGTTACGAATGCGGTTGCCCGGATTTCACTGGGATTGCAGGACAAGGTCGCGCTGGGAAACCTGGAGGCTCGCCGGGACTGGGGGTACGCCGGGGATTACGTGCGCGCCATGTGGCTGATGCTGCAGCAGGATGCGCCCGATGACTACGTTATTGCGACGGGCGAGACTCATTCAGTGCAGGAACTGGTGGAGGTTGCCTTCGGCCACGTTGGCCTGGACTGGCGCGAGCATGTTGTTCAGGATGCGCGCTACATGCGGCCGGCCGAAGTTGATATGCTCGTGGGAGATGCTTCCAAGGCGCAGGCGAAGCTCGGCTGGCAGCCGCAGGTGCGCTTCAGGGAGCTGGTGGCGATGATGGTGGATGCCGATCTGGCACTACTACAGGCCGGTCACTACCGGGAAGGGCTGGTCCGGTGACCGCAGTTTGCCTGGTAGATACGCATTGCCACCTGGACTTTGACCGTTACGATGAGGATCGCGGGGCGGTGCTTGATCGGGCACGGGCAGCGGGGGTGGTCGCCATCGTCAATCCGGCGGTGAGCCTGGAGAACAGCGCGGCGGTCTGCGATCTGGCTGCAAACGAGCCGCTGGTGTATGCCGCAGTGGGTATTCATCCGACCGACACCGCCGACTTTGAGCGGTCGGCAGTCGAGCGCCTGCGCGATCTGGCGCAGCGGACGAAGGTTGTGGCGATCGGCGAGATCGGGCTGGATTACTACTGGGATCGCAGTCCGAAAGAAACGCAGCATCGCGCGCTGGAGGCGCAACTGGCCCTGGCCGCGGAACTGGCGCTGCCGGTTATTCTCCATAACCGTGAAGCAACGGCCGACATCCTCGCTATGCTGGAGGCATGGGTTGGTGGCCTTAACGAGGATGGTGCCCTGAAGCGGCAGCCCGGAGTTTTGCACTCGTTTTCGGGTACGCCTGAGGATGCGCTGCAGGCTGTGGCGCTGGGGTTTTTCATCGGGATCACGGGGCCGGTGACATTTGCCAGGGCGGACATGCTGCGCGAGGTGGTGCGCGTGGTGCCGGAGGACCGGCTGCTGATCGAGACGGACGGTCCGTTCCTGACGCCACATCCGTACCGGGGTCAACGCAACGAACCGGCTTATGTGCGCTATGTGGCGGATCGCATCGCCACAACACGCGTCAGCGAGTGTGCCGCAATTGCCGCAGCAACCACCCGCAACGCGGCTCGGCTGTTCGGGCTGCCGCTTGAGGTGCCCGCTACGTAATCCCTGAACGCTGACTGGCCGGCCGGGATGCCTGCGTGCTGCCCGGCCTTTTTATTTGAGTAGAGACGATCGGCCTGGAGTGCGCGCATCGCTTGCGCGCCCGGCTCGCGGAGGGATCACGTGCGGCAGGGGTAGCGGCGAGTCGGGTACAATAGCAGTGTGAGGCTGTGACTACGAGGGATGCGGCTGATGATCGACGTGTCGATCCTGATCGTCAACTGGAACGTGGCGGATCTGCTGGATGCGTGCCTGCGCAGCATCCTGAGCGGGCCGGTCCGGGTGGTTGGGGCCGGGAAAGAGCCTGACGATCAGGATCAGCGGCTGGCGGTTGAGATCATCGTTGTGGAAAACGCCAGCACGGATCACTCCCGGGAAGTGCTGGCCCGCTATCCGGACGTGGTTGTGCTCCAGCAGCAAGAGAATGTAGGCTTCACCAGAGGCAACAATGTCGCGCTGCGGGCTGCCAGGGGCCGCTACCTGCTGCTGCTCAATCCTGACACCGAGGTGATTGGCGACGCGCTGGTGGTGCTGGCGCGCGTGCTGGATGCGCAGCCGGATGTTGGGATTGTCGGGCCACACACCCTGAACTCGGATGGCTCCACGCAGTCAACTCGCCGCCGGTTTCCAACGCTGGTCACCGCGCTGTTTGAAAGCACCTGGCTGCAGCGCTGGGCGCCCCGCGGCGTACTGCGGCGTTACTATATGGAAGATCATCCGGATGCTGGCACCTTTGATGTTGGCTGGGTGCAGGGGTCGGCGCTGATGGCGCGGCGGACGGTCTACGAGCAGATCGGTGGGCTGGACGAAGGGTTTGTCATGTACTCGGAGGAAATGGATTGGTGCCGGCGGGCGGCTGATGCCGGGTGGAGGCGCCTGTACGTGGGAGGGGCGCATATCGTCCACCATGGCGGCAAGAGCAGTGAGCAGGTAGTTGCCCGGCGCCACATTTACTTCCAGGCGAGCAAGGTGCGCTATTTCCAGAAGCACCACGGCAGGCTGGCAGCCGAAGTGCTGCGCCTGTCGCTGCTGGCCCAGTACGCCTGGCAGCTGGGGCTGGAATGGGGCAAGGGGCGGCTGGGTCACAAGCCGGAGCTGCGCCGCGCGCGGGTTGCCGCCTACCGGGAAGTGTTGCGTTCCGGGTTGCGAACGGAGGCCTAGGCGATGCGGATTGGGCTGATCACAGGCGAGTATCCGCCAATGCAGGGCGGGGTGGCTGATTTCACACGAGAGATCGGGCGGGCGTTTGCGGGCATGGGACACAGTGTCTGCGTTCTGACGGACGAGGACGGCGCCGGACTTCATGACTCTGGCATTGCAGTCGATGCCGCAGTCACCAACTGGAACCGGGCCAGCCTGGGCGCGGTGCAGCGCTGGGTGAAATCGCGCAGGGTGGAGGTCGTCAACCTGCAATACCAGACCAGATCGGAAGAGCGTCGTGTAGGGAAAGAGTGTAGGATAGGGTGTT
>CAZGYW010000478.1:0-3008 GCA_964530495.1 uncultured Anaerolineae bacterium | reverse complement strand
GGCGTCCTGGCCCGCGTCCCTGACGCCCGCCTGACCGGCCATGCAACTGAGCGCCTGCCCAACAACGCCAGTTTCGCGTTCCAGCATGTGGACGGCAACGCCCTCCTGATGTACCTTGACCTGGAAGGCGTGGCGGCCAGCAGCGGCAGCGCCTGCAAGGTCGGCAACCCGGAGCCGTCCAGCGTCCTGACCGCCATGGGCTACGATCGATCCTGGGCGCTCGGCGGGCTGCGGCTCACCGTCGGCCAGCACACGACGGATGAGGACATTGACTATGCCCTGGCCGTGATTCCTGACGCTGTTGCGAAAGTGCGCGAGCTTGGAGTCCCCCGCCCATGACTGCCAACGCGGAAACGCGCGTGGTCGTCGCCATGAGCGGCGGTGTCGATAGCTCGGTGGCGGCCGCGCTGCTGGTCGAGCAAGGCTACGAAGTCATCGGGATCATGCTGCGCCTGTGGTCGGAGGAGGCTCCGGGCGGCGATACGTGTGCCGCCCAGAATCGCTGCTGCACGCCGGACCAGATGCGTGATGCGCGCCGGGTGGCGGATCGCCTGGGCATTCCGTTCTTTGTCCTGGATTCGCGGGATGTTTTCCGCCAGCGGATTGTGCAGTCCTTCATTGACGGCTACGCCTCCGGCGAGACGCCCAATCCCTGCCTGGCCTGCAATCGCCACATTCGCTTCACCCATCTGCTGGATCACGCGCTGGCGCTGGGCGCCCGCTACCTGGCCACCGGTCACTATGCCCGCCTGGGCCGGGCGCTGGATGGCACCGTCACGCTGCATACCGGGCTTGACCCGGCTAAGGACCAGACGTACGTCCTCAGCGTCCTGCGCCAGGACCAGATCCGCCACGCCCTGTTCCCCATTGGTGAGTACACCAAGCCCCGGGTTCGTGAACTGGCCGCGCGCTTCGGCCTGCCGGTCGCCAGCAAGCACGACAGCCAGGATCTGTGCTTCCTGGCGGACGGTGACTACCGCCGCTTCCTGCGCGAGCACGCCCCGGAGGCGGTCCTCCCCGGCCCGATCGTGACGCGCCGCGGTGACATGCTCGGCCAGCACACCGGCCTGCCGGACTACACCATCGGCCAGCGCAAGGGGCTGGGCATCAGCCATCCGGAGCCGCTCTACGTGCTGGGCAAGAATGCGGGCCGCAATGCCTTGATCGTCGGGACGCAGGCCGAATTGGGCAGTACCACGCTGACTGCCCGCACCGTCAACTGGATCGCCGGCGCGCCTCCAGCCGAGAGCATCCGCGCCGAGGTCAAAATCCGCTACAAAGCCGCGCCCGTCCCGGCGACCGTCACCCCCCTGCCGGGCGAACAGGCTGCGGTCGCCTTCGATCATCCGGTACGCGACATCGCGCCCGGCCAGGGCGGCGTATTCTACCAGGGTGATCGCTGCCTGGGCGGCGGGATCATTGCACAGGCGGAAATCGCCGAGGGTTAGCGCCGGCGGATCGAAAAAGGCGGAGTCAGCCTCCGCCCTGTTAGTTCAGTGACGCGGCGCTCACCCGCCCAGCAGCCAGGTTCCGATCTCGTCCCGCCAGAACATCAGCACCAGCGTCGCCGCCACAATGTAGGGGCCGTAGGGCAGCGCCGTGAAGAGACTGTAACCCGTCCGGCTTACCAGTTTGGAAAGCAGGAAGGCCAGCGCCCCAATCGCTCCGAAGAAGATGGTCAGCACCAGGGCGAAGAACAGAGGCTGCCAGCCCAGCAGCAGCCCGCTCAGCGTGCCCAGCATCACATCCCCGAAGCCGAACGCGACCTCATTCGTGCGTGACACCCGCGAAAACAGCAACCCGCCGGCGTACATCGCCAGGTACAGCCCCAATCCCAGCGCGCCGCCCTGCAGAGAATCGCGCAGGGTTGGCGGCGGCTCCGGGACGATGGCAGCCTCCAGGATCGCCAGCAGGCACGCGGGCAGAATCACCACAAAGAGCACCAGCCGGTGCTCCACATCGATGACGGTCACCAGAGTCAGGATGGCCACGAAGGTCAGGTAGAAGGTCGTCTGAAGACTCCAGCCCAGGGTAGCGACGATCGCGGCGTAGGCCAGCGCCAAAAACAACTCGACAGCCGGATGGCGCCATGTCAGTCGGGAGCCGTTCGCTGAGGACCGTCCGCCGCCCAGAACCGCGATCAGTCCACTCCACGCGGCCAGCGGCCGCCGCGCGCCATCCGGGTAGTGCGGCCACAACGGCACAGCAGCGGAAGCATCCTCCGCCGCCACCGCAAAGCGCGCCCGTGGCAGGTAATCCGCAAGCGCGTTGACGATTGCTCCGACCAGCACACCAACCAGCGCAGCCAGCACCGGCATTATCCAGGCCATTGAACGCTCGCTAGAATAGGATG
The DNA here is from genome assembly GCA_964530495.1 of uncultured Anaerolineae bacterium. Taxonomy (GTDB): domain Bacteria; phylum Chloroflexota; class Anaerolineae; order Aggregatilineales; family Ch27; genus CAZGYW01. The sequence goes on along the minus strand of CAZGYW010000478.1, from coordinate 655 downwards.
GGGAGCAAGAGCGCCGGGGCCGGCGGGAGCATCGAGATGATCATGCTCAGGACCATGATCACGGCGATCACCGCTGTCAGGATCAGCACGGTCTTCTGCTGGCGATTCTGCGGACGGTTGTACTTGGATTTGACGTTTTTCTTTGCCACGGGTGAACAATCCTCTTTGAAATCCGAACCACGCTATTATACCATGCTCTCCGGGGTGGGAAGGCCCAACCCCGCGTGAATCAGTGGTAGAATTGGCCCTTCGCACTACAACCCGTGGTCACCCTGATGCAAGGAATAGGCTGCCATGAATGCTCGCCGCCTGCACGCCGCAACTATGTTTGTGCTGCTCACCCTGCTGGGCGGCTCAGTGGTCGTATCACACGCGCAAGCCCCGGACATGATCACAATCGGCACAACCGATTTCCCCCAATCACTTGACCCGGCGGCAGCCATCGACCAGCCTTCCTGGGAGGTCCTGAATCACCTCTACACCGGCCTCACCCGCCAGGTGCCGGGCACGTTACGTTACGAACTGGCGCTGGCCGCCTCACACAACATGAGCCAGGATGGGCTGACTCACACGTTCACGCTGCAGCCGGATGCAGCCTTTGCCGACGGCACGCCTATCACCGCGTCGACCTTCGCGCGCAGCATCAACCGCGTGA
>CAZGYW010000477.1:0-3012 GCA_964530495.1 uncultured Anaerolineae bacterium | reverse complement strand
CGTGCTGGAGGCGCATGTCGATCCTGGCGGCTGCGCGGCAACGTTTTTTCACAAGGGCTTTCGCTTTGCGGCGGGCGCGACGCTGGCCGGGGGGTTTTACCCGGGCGGGCCGATGGACCTGGTGGCGCAGGCGGCCGGGATCGCGCAGTGGCCGGTGCGCGAGTCCAACCCCGCGCTTATCGTCCACCTGCCGGATGGCACGGCCATCCCGCGCGTGACGGACGGTACGCGCGCAGCGGTGCACCGCGAAGCGTTCGGCCCAGCGGCGGAGACGTTCTGGCGCTGGCAGGAGGATACGGCTGACGCGCTGTGGGACCTGGCGCTGCGCCTGCCGGCGTGGCCGCCGCAAACGCCGGGTGATGCGCTGGGCCTGGCCGGGCACGGCCTGGGCTGGCTGGGCGCTGACCTGCGCCGTCACCTGCGGCCTGCGCTGCTGGCGGACGCGTTCCGGCCGGTGGCGCATCATTTGCGCGGCCTGCCGGATCGGCTGCGCCTGTTCATTGACGGGCAGCTCCTGATCGCCGCCCAGACGACCAGCCCTTATGCCAATGCGCTGTACGGCGCCTCCGCGCTGGACCTGCCCCGCCGCGGCGTGATGCATCTGGAAGGCGGGATCGGGCGCATCGCGGAGGAGCTGGCGGCCGCGGTCGAGCGTAACGGCGGGCGGGTGCACTACCGCCAGGAGGTCACGCGCATCCGGCGCGAGGACGGCCGTCCGGTCGCCGTTGAGACAAAGCGCGGCGACTCGTTCCCGGCCGATCTGGTGATCGCCAACCTCCCGCCGTGGAACATTGTCGGGCTGCTGGAGGGCGACCTGCCCGGCCGCCTGCGCCGCCTGCCGGAGCGCCCGCGCGATGGCTGGGGAGCGTTCATGCTGTACGTGGGGCTGGACGGTAACGCGGTGCCGGATGGGCTGCCGCTCCATCACCAGGTGATCGTTCGCGAGCCGCTGGGTGAGGGTAACACGGCCTTCCTGTCGCTCAGCCCGGCGTGGGACGCGGGCCGCGCACCGGAAGGGCAGCGCGCCCTGACGATCAGCACGCATTCGGCGCTCGATGAGTGGTGGCGGCTGCAGGATGCCGATCCGGACGCCTATGCCGTCCGTCGTGATGCGTACACCGAGCATCTGCTGGACGCGGCGGCGCGCGTGCTGCCGGGTGTTCGAGAAGCGGCGACACTGGTCATGCCCGGCACGCCGGTGACGTTCCAGCGCTTCACCCGCCGGGCGTGGGGCTGGGTGGGGGGCTTCCCCCAGACCAGCCTGCTGCGCGCCTGGGGGCCGCGCCTGGCGCCGGGGCTGTGGATGGTGGGGGACAGCATCTTCCCCGGGCAGTCCACGGCGGCGGTGGCACTGGGCGGGCTGCGTGTGGCGGGGATGATCCTGAATGCGGATCCGCAGCGCGCCCACAGGGAACGAATCATCCGGTCAACGTCAACACCGTAGCCGGCAGAGATAGCTTTGCCGGAACAGGGAGGTTTGCCATGAAAGTCGGGATTGTTGGCAGTGGATTTGTGGGCGCAACCGCGGCTTATGCCATGGTGCTGCAGGGCGTGGCCCGCGAGATCGTCCTGATTGACCTCAACGCGGCGCGAGCCAAGGCGGAAGCGGACGATATTGTGCACGCGGCGCCGTTTTCGCATCCCGCCCACGTGTACGCCGGGGATTACGCCGACCTGGCCGGGAGCCAGGTGGTGGTGATCACCGCCGGGGTGGGGCAGAAGCCGGGCGAGACCCGCCTGCAGCTCCTCGAGCGCAACGCGGCGGTCTTCCGCTCCGTGATTCCGCGTATCCTGACCCACGCACCCAACGCCGTCCTGCTGGTGACGACCAACCCGGTTGACGTGATGACCCACCTGGCGGCGCGCTTCGCCGCGGCGCATGGCGTGCCCTCCAGCCGCGTGATCGGCTCCGGCACGGTGCTGGATACCGGGCGCTTCCAGTCCCTGCTGGGGCGCTACCTGGATGTGGATCCGCACCATATTCACGGCTATGTGCTGGGCGAGCACGGCGACTCGGAAGTGATCGCGTGGTCGGCGGTACGGGTGGGCAACCTGGCCCTGGACGATTTCAACCGCAAGCGGGGCGTCATGCTGGACAAGGCCATCCGTGAGGAAATCACGCACCGCGTCCGCGACGCGGCCTACAGCATCATCGAGGGCAAGGGCGCGACCTACTACGGGATCGGCGCGGCGCTCTCCGAGATCGTGGACGTGATCCTGCACAACCGGCGCTCGATCATGACGGTCTGCACCCCGGTTCCGGATGTGGCCGGGGTCAAGGACGTGACCGTTTCTCTGCCGCACCTGGTGGGCGGCAGCGGCGTGATCGCGTCTTTCCCGCCGAGCCTGAGCGACTCCGAGCAGGCGATGCTGGCCCGCAGCGCGGGGATCATCCGCGAGGCGATTGACGAATTGGATGCTGCGGAGGCCGATAAGGCCCCGGCCGAGCAGTAGGCGGAAGCGAGCACGATACGATGACCGAAACCGCGATCTGGTGGGTGCGGCGCGACCTGCGCCTGCGCGATAATGCAGCGCTCGCGTTAGCCAGTACCGGGGCCCGGCAGGTGGTGCCGCTCTTTGTGCTGGATCCGGCGCTGCTGGAGTCACAGTATGCCAGCCCCAAACGGACGGCGTTCCTGTTCGGCGGGCTGCGGGCGCTGGATGCCGACCTGCGGGCGCGTGGCAGGCCGGGCGGACCGGCTACCCGGTGGTGGATGCCGCCATGCGCCAACTGGCGGCGACCGGCTGGATGCACAACCGGGCGCGCATGATCGTGGCCTCCTTCCTGACCAAGGACCTGCTGATCGACTGGCGATGGGGCGAGCGGCACTTCATGAACCACCTGGTGGATGGCGACCCGGCGGCCAACAACGGCGGCTGGCAGTGGACGGCGGGCACCGGGACGGATGCCGCGCCGTACTTCCGCATCTTCAACCCGGTGATGCAGGGGCAGAAGTTCGATCCCGGTGGCGAGTACGTGCGGCGCTGGGTGCCGGAGCTGGCGCGTGTCCC
>CAZGYW010000476.1:1916-3019 GCA_964530495.1 uncultured Anaerolineae bacterium | reverse complement strand
TCCGCATCCAGCGCCACCACCGCGTCCAGGTCATCCCGGCGCAGCGGGACGGCACGCGTGCCCAGGTAGCTGCTGGCCCGCCCGGTCCAGACCTCGATGTTGTAGATCGGCTCGAACCCGAACGCCTCGTACAGCGGGCGGCCCTGCGGCGTGGCGTCCAGCAGGATGTGGTGCACCCCTTGCTGGCGGAGGTACGCCAGGGCGGTTTTCAGCGCCTGGCGGGCCAGTCCGCGCCGCTGGTAATCGGGATGGGTGATCACCGCCCCGATCCAGGCCCGGTCGCGCCCGTAGGCCGTGGCAATGGTGGAGGCGACGAGCTGCTCCCCCGCGAAAATGCCGAACGCGCCCTGCCCGCCCCAGGCGATCATGCGCTCCCAGCTGGCCAGCGTCAGGCTCCAGCCCACCGCGCGGGAGAGCGCCAGCCCCTGCGGCGCATCGGCCAGGCGCAGGCGGCGCAGGATGGCTTCCGGCGGGGGGCGTTCGCCCCAGGTCAGGGTCATGCGCAGTCCTTCCGTATGGCAGCGATCCGATCCATGCCCCGAATCATAGCACCGCCCGCCCGGCATCGAAAACAACCCCCGGCGCTTTGACACGCCGCCCCAAAGGCGGTATCCTGCGAAGCGGGATTGTGACTATGCCAGGAGATAAAACCATGTCGTTCTTTGGTGGACGCAGGCAGCAGGACAGCAACGAAGAGAGAGCGGCAGCGCCCGGCAGCAAGCCCGCCGCCCCGCCAGCGCCCCGCCAGCCGGTCGGGTTCGATACCGTGCTGGGTGCCAACACCCACATCACCGGTGAATTCCACGGCTCTGGCAACGCACGCTTTGATGGCATCCTGGATGGCGCGCTGGAAATTGACGGCAACATCCTGATCGGCGAGACCGCCAAGATCACGGCCGATGTCAAGGCCCGCAACATCTCGATTGCCGGCGCGGTACGCGGCAACATTCACGGCAACAAGGTCCAGATTCTGCGCACCGGCCGGGTGTGGGGCGACATCAACGCCGCCGCGATCACCACGGAGGAAGGCGCCTTCATTGACGGCAAGATCACGATGGTCAGCCACGAGGCCGCGCTGCACGCCCGTGAGCCGGAACCGCTGG
>CAZGYW010000476.1:0-1816 GCA_964530495.1 uncultured Anaerolineae bacterium | reverse complement strand
ATCACGATGGTCAGCCACGAGGCCGCGCTGCACGCCCGTGAGCCGGAACCGCTGGAAGAGCCGACCTTCATCGAGAAGCCGGAATTTGTGGAAGAACCCGAATTTGTGCAGGACATCGAGGCTGAATACGCCGCCGGGGACTCCGGCGAAGACAGCGGCGGGATGATGAACCTGTTCGGTGACGAGCCGGCGCCTGCTGAGGATGACTCCGAGTACGAACCTGATTCCGAGCCTGAGATCGACCCGGATGAGGAAATTCCGCCCTACTCGGTGGCGTGATCGCCATCCCCTGCCGCTGCAACGACACGCCGCCCGCGCCCACGCCGGGCGGCTTTTTGTTTGCGCGGGCTACTCGCACCGGGTAGCGCGTCGCCCGCCGAGCCATGCCGCCAGCCGGTGGACGGCATACCCGCTGAACAGCAGCACGGCCGGGTCGGCGGGCATCCGGTAGCGGGTGGAGGGATGGAAGATCAGGTAGGCGGTCGTGATGGCGACCAGCACCGCCACCAGCGGCCCCACACGCCGCCCGTCCCGGATCGCCAGGATCAGCCCGGCAGCCGCCAGAATCAGCAGCGGTGTGAAGTAAACCACGTGCACCGTCCGCGCCAGGCGGAACGCGCCCGATTCGTACAGGTACACGGCGTCATCGATGAACGCCGCCTCCGAGGTGGCCTCCAGCGGCGGGACGCGGTAGGGCGTGATCTGCGGGTTCCAGAGTGTGACCAGCTTCTGCCCGAAATGCCCCAACCAGCGGTCAGGGTTCTCCCGCAGCCAGGTCAGGGCCCGGGCGCGGTGCCACTGCGCTTCCTCGTACTCGGTCAGGCCCGCCGGCACCGGCGGGAGCGTGATCCACTGCACGTCCCAGCCCTGCGCCAGAAATTCCGCTGACTGCGCGTTGTTGCCCTGGTGCAGGTTGGAGCCGTCATTGGTGCTGGTCAGGACGAAATGCCCGTGCAGCAGGCTGTTGCGGATCGACCACGGCGCGATCACGGCGATCAGCGCCAGCCCCGCCACCAGGCTGAGCGCGAACGCCCGCCGGAAGCCCGCCTGCCGCCACCACCCCAGCGCCAACAGGGGCAACATCAGCACGACCAGCGTCTTGGTCAGGGCGGCCAGCCCGTACACCACGCCCACAAAGAGCGCCCAGCGGAAGCCTCCCGGCTGCTCCGCGGCCCGGTACGCCCCGTACACGCCCGCCATGAGCAGCAGAGTGAAGATCGCGGTGTCGTTAGTGCTGAGGTTCTGGAACAGCAGGTAGGGGTAAAAGGCCACGAACGCCGCGCCCAGCAGCGCGGGCCGCGCGCTCCCCGGGAAGGCCCGGCGCCCGGCCAGGTACACGAGCGCGATCAGCACCAGGTCGAAGCCGATCTGGACCAGCGCGACGGCAACCGCGCTGCGGCCCAGCGTGCTGTAGATGCCCACCAGCAGGAAGATGTACAGCGGCGGCAGGTCGGAATCCGCGTGGCGATCCTCGAAGCGGGTGTAGCCCTGCCCCTCCAGGATGTTGACGGCGTACTCGTCATAGCCGCTGGCCTGCAGGGAGAGCGTACCGCCAAAGGTGAGGATGAACGCCAGCCGGGCGATCAGCGCCCCGGCCAGGATCAGGATCAGCCAGCGCCGCGCCGGCCACGAGTTCAGGCGAGAGAGCATGGGATTCGATCACCCCTCACGGGCGTTAGGTCAGGCCGGCTGGGCATCATCGTCCCGGTCGCCGGGGCCGAGCAGGGCGAAGAGCACCACCCCCAGGGAGGCCACCAGGAAGCCGCCGATCAGGCCAAGTGCCTGGAGGTAGCCCAGGTAGGGGCCGTCAGTGATC
>CAZGYW010000475.1:0-3037 GCA_964530495.1 uncultured Anaerolineae bacterium | reverse complement strand
CTTCCTGGCGCTTTCTGGAAGAGCAGTGAGCAAATCGCGACATTGTGCAGTAGTATACTGGCGTTGCGGCCCGCGTTTTTGCCTGGTGGAGGAGATTGTCATGATGAACGCCCATGAGTTCGCGAAAGAAAATCAACAGCGGTTCCTGAGTGAACTGGTTGATCTGTTGTCGATCCCGAGCATCAGCACGCTGCCCGCCCATCAGGGCGATATTCGCCGGGCAGCAGAGTGGCTTGTCGCGCAGCTATCCGGCCTGGGATTCGAGGCGCGTCTGTACGAGACTCCCGGACACCCGGTGGTGTTTGGCTCCTGGCTGGGTGCCGGATCGGAGGCCCCGACCGTGCTGATTTACGGACACTATGATGTCCAGCCAGTCGAGCCGCTGCATGAGTGGATCAGCGAACCGTTCGTACCAGTCGTGCGGGATGGCAAGCTCTACGCGCGCGGCGCGGGCGATGATAAGGGGCAGTTTTACGCCCATATCAAGGCTGTTGAATCGCTTCTGGCCGCGAACGGGCGGCTGCCGGTCAACCTCAAGTTCGTGATCGAAGGGGAAGAGGAGAACGGCTCCAAGAATCTGGAGCCTTTCATCCGCACGCACAGCGATCTGCTGGCCGCGGATGTGGTGCTTGTGTCGGATACCCATTCACGTTCGCTTGAACAACCGACCATGGTCTACGCCCTGCGCGGCATGTCTTACATGGAGATCGAAGTCACCGGGCCGCGGCAGGACCTCCACTCAGGAACGTATGGGGGGATGGTGCATAACCCGGCCCAGGCGCTGTGCGAGATCATTGCCGCGCTGCATGATGAGCACGGCACGATCACTGTTTCCGGGTTCTACGACCGGGTTCGCCACCTGGATGAGGAAGAACGGGCGGAGTTGAATCGGCTGCCCTACACGGAGGACATGCTCCGGGCCGAAACCGGGGTGCCGGCCGCCTGGGGGGAGCCGGCGTACCGGCTCCATGAGCGAACCGGGGCCCGCCCGACGCTGGAAGTGAATGGGTTGGTCAGCGGTTGGACAGGCGAAGGCGCCAAGACGGTGCTGCCGGCCCGGGCCCTGGCCAAAGTGAGCTGCCGGCTGGTAGCGGACCAGGATCCGATTGAGATATTCGAGCTGGTGCGTGACTATGTGGCGGCCATAACGCCTCCAACAGTGCGCAGTGAGGTGCGGCTGCTGCATTACGGTTATCCGGTGATCACTGAACGCCAGTCCGAGGCGATGGCTGCAGCAATGGCTGCCTATGAAGAAGGCTGGGGCGCGGCACCCGCCTTTACCCGGGAGGGTGGCTCCATTCCGATCATCGTGGAATTCCAGCGATATCTGAAGGCTCCGGTCGTGCTGATGGGCTTTGGTCTGCCGGACGACGGTGCACATGCCCCCAATGAGAAGTTCACGCTGGAGTGCTTCTGGCGCGGCATCAGCACCTCAATCAGCTTCCTGGAGCGGATCGGTCGTTGACGGTTCCGGTGATGAAGATCGGTCTGATATCCGATATTCATGGTGATGCCGAGGCATTGTTCCGGGCGCTGGAGCGCCTTGAGTCGGTTCACGGCGTCGATACCATCCTGTGCGCAGGGGATGTCGTTGGTCGCGGCCCTGACCCCGAGCGGGTGGTTGAGGCCCTGCGGACGCGTGAAATCCCATGCGTGCAGGGTAATCATGACGCCTGGGCGTATAACCTCTCAAGCGAGAATCGGGCCTATTTGGCCGGCCTGCCACTGGATTGGCGAGGGGTGATCGGTGGAACCTCGGTTTTCATGACGCATGGCAAGCCGGGTAACAACATGTGGGGCCTGTATGCCGAACACGTCTCCAGCGAGTTGGTAACGCTTATGCTGGATTCGTTGGAGGCGCAGGTGTTGATTACGGGCCATACTCACCGGCCGGCGGTTATTCAGGGCGACAATTGCCTGGTTGTCAATCCGGGATCGTTATGTCTTTTCCCAAGCCACCGGCCGTCATCGCGAACATACGGGGTGCTTACCGTGCCTGCACTGACCTTTGACGTGTACAACCTGATCGGCTCGCCCTATGAGCCGATCAGGCTCGGTTGAAGGCCTGAACCGCCCGGAACCGAAGACTACGGGCCGGCATCAGCCAGCCTGTTGCGGAGGGAGCAGCCGGTAGAGGTGATAGCTGCCCATTATGGCACTACGGGTCGGTTCGAAACCGACTGCCTGGAGGGCCGCCAGCCAGGGCGCGGCGGGCGCTGAGGCGGGGACAACAAAGTAGCGCGGCAGCGGGTCCGGCTGGTCACGCGCCCCGGCGACCAGGCTTTCCGGGGTGGGGTAGTAGACGGTGCGCAGCCACATCCCGGCCGGGCGAGACTGCGCGGTGTACCAGCCCAGCAGCCAGCCCGTCCAGCGGTCGTAGACGATGGTTCCCGGTGGTAGCGCATTGAGATACGCCGCCGTTTCGACAATTCCGTTATGGGCGCGGCGTTGCGCATCCAGCCACGAGTCGCCCCGCCGTGCTTCCAGCGCAGAGACGGCTGCGGAGGCCAGCGCAGCGATGAGGACCAGCGCTCCGAGGCCGCGCAACAGGCGCTGGTGCGGTGCCTGGCAGATCAGTGTGATTCCACGCGCGATCAGCAAGCCACTGATCGGAGCCAGCGGGTGGACATAGCGCGGATAGGTGTTGAACGCCACAAGCAGGTGGAGCAGGACATACCCCACCAGGTAGATCGCGAGTACCAGGTCGGTGGCTATGCGGCGCTGGTGGGCTCCGGCCAGCCCGGCAAGTGGCCAGGCTGCCACCGCCAGGATCAGCAGCAGACCGTTCAGGGGTGAGCCGGCTGCCGCGGCCAGTGCCCGGCCCCACGCTTCAATGCGCGGCAGGACTTCATCAGATCGCATCAGCCGCCCGGGGGTATTGTTTGCCGCTCCGAGCGCCCACCAGCCAGTGCCGTCAGTGTCTCTCAGCAGGTCCCAGGCGAAGGGGAGCGCCAGCATCACGAGCAGCGCGGCGCTGAACTGCAGCGCCTGGCGCCGGGTGAATCGCCCGCTTACGGCGCCGATTCCCATCACCAGA
>CAZGYW010000474.1:0-3048 GCA_964530495.1 uncultured Anaerolineae bacterium | reverse complement strand
CAGCCGTAGTAACCCGCATTGAGCCGGTTGGCCAGCCAGCCGAGCTGCTTGTACAGCCCTTCGTAACCAAGCTGAACGTAGCCCAGCGGGTAGAGCAGCGCGGCTGGCTCCGGCGAAGAAAGCCACCCGGAGCGCGCCTCCACAAAAGCCAGGAGCAGGCGCGGGTTGACGCTGTAATCCACGGCGATACGGCGTACGACTTCGGCGGCGCCGATCATGTCGCCATCAACCCGATCCTGGTAGCCGCGAATGTAGCCCGGCATCGTCGCCAGGAAGGCGGCGATATCAAAGCCCGTTGTGCCGGGGCTGAGCACCAGCTCGCTGTCCGGGATGATCTTGAACGCCGGGCTGAACACATCCGACGTCTCCGGCAGGCTCAACACCTGACCCACCGCAATCAAGGAGCCATCCGCGATGGCATTCAGGCTCATCAGGCGCTCAACCGTGGTGCCGTAACGCTGTGCTATCGCCGACAGGGTGTCCCCCGCGGCCACGGTGTATGAAATGGGATTCGACTCCGCTGTAGCAGCCAGCGGTGGGTCCAGCGTCGGTACGATCAGCGTGCCCCCCGGCTGCGATGGCGCGCTCATTCCGGGCGGCGTTACTGCCTGCGGCGGCAGAGTCTGGATGCCGATCGGCTCCGCCGGGGTCGCCGTCACGATCACCACCGGGCCGGGCTGCTGGCGCATACAGGCCAGCGCCGCCAGCATCAGCATCAGCAGGGTCAGCCCCAGGCGATAGGTACGCGGCACAGTCACGGCTGCAGCGCCTCACTCAGCAAGGGCAGCGAAATATCGTAGCGATAGTGGATGTTGAAGTGCCCGTCTGCAAACTCCTCGAAGCGGTGGGCGATCCCCTGCGCAGCCAGCCGCTGCGCAAACAGCCGCGCGCCAACCTGCAGGCTGAACTCATCCCGGCTGCCCGCGTCGATGTAGAGAAGCTTCAGGCTGCGCAGCGCATCCGCATGTTGTGGTGCTTCCAGCTTACGCAACGGATCATGTACCAGCCAGCGCGCCCACACGTCTGCGTTCAGCGCCCCGGTCTCCGCGTCAATCGGCAGGTCAAAGCCGTCCGGCGCCTGCGGGTTCGGCGCGTACGCCATCCCGTAACATAGCGTCCCCATGGTCTGGTAGAACTTTGTATCCTTCGGCCGGATGCTGTTCACCTCGTCGCGCAGCTTCGGCCACCCGCCATAGCTCGCCAGGTTCGCACCCAGCTTCGCAATGTCACCCATGTAGCAGAACTCGAAATACATGTCCCCACTGTGGCAGGCCACCGCGCCGAATACCTCCGGGTGGTGCATGCCCTGCACCAGGGCGCCATACCCGCCGCTGCTCTTGCCGGCGATGCCGCGGTGCGCACGGTCGGGCAGCGTCCGGTAGTGGGCATCCACAAACGGGATCACTTCCTCAATCAGGTAGTCTTCGTACCGTCCCAGGGCGCTGCTGTTCAGGTACTGCGAGCCGCCATAGCGCGTCCAGCAGTCGGGCATCACCACGATGGCAGGCGCCATCGCCCCGCTGCCGATCAGCCGGTCAAGCTGCTGGGGCAGGCTTTCGTCCCAGGCCCGCAGATTGAGCAGGTGCGGGCCGGTCCCGCCATAGCCCGTCAGCATCACCACCACCGGATAGCGTCGCCCCGGATCATCGTCGTATCCGGCCGGCAGGTACACCGGCACGGGGCGAACATGCGGATCCCTGAGCGGGTTATCCGCCAGGACCCGGCTGGTCAGGAACGGCTGCTCCACGCGGCCTGGACTGGTCATTCAAGACTCCTCGCATCTGTCTGTGGCGCACAGCGCGATTCTAACCTGAGGGGATACCCCGCGCCACTCTGCAGCCTTCTTCTCAGCGAGTCTTCACCATTGGCTGTAAAAAAACCGGCCGACTGAGTATACTTGGCCGGAAATACCATTCCACCCGAACAACAGCCGCACGCCGGCATACGGGTATGCCCGGTCACTCAGGAGAGAACTTATGCCCACCAAGGACGAGATCAGCGCTTTCATCGCCAACATGCCCGCCATCTTCCTTCCGGAAAAAGCCGCCGGGCTGGATACCACCATCCAGATTACCCTGACTGGTGACAATGGCAGCCAGTGGTGGCTGAAGATCGCGGATGGCACATGCGCCATTACGGAAGGCGAGGCCCCCAGCCCGCAGATGACCCTGATCTCCACTGCCGATGATCTGTATGCCGTGCTTTCCGGGGAGGCGAACGCCATCTCCGCCTTCATGCAGGGCAAGATCAAGGTTCGGGGCGACATGGCCCTGGCCCTCAGAATGCAGACCATGTTCAATTTCGACGCCGCCTGATCAGCCAGTCACCTCCGCACCATACGTCACGCCACAGGCCCGCTTTACCGCGGGCTTTTCCTGTGCATTTCTTACACGGTCGTTCACCTGTTGTGCGTTACAATGAGGCTGGTTTCTGAGGCTATGCGAGTGAGGAGATAATCGTATGCGCACTATTATCAGCGGGGGCACCCTGCTTACCCCGGACGAGACCCTGAAGGGTCACAGCCTGATCCTGGAGGAGGGGAAGATCGCCGCCATCGTGGCCGGCACGCCCGCCCCGCAGCCAGGCGATACGGTCATCGACGCCAGCGGGCACACGGTCGCCCCCGGCCTGATCGATATTCACGTCCACGGCGGTGCGGGCTACGACACGATGGATGCCACCCCGGAGGCCCTGGCGGGCATGGCGCGCGTCTTCGCCACGCATGGCGTCACCAGCTTCTACCCCACCACCATGACCGGCACGCAGGAGGACATTGATGCCGCGGTTGCGGTCGTGAGGGATGCCCCGCAGCCGGAAGATGGTGCGGCCCACCTCGGCGTGCACCTGGAAGGGCCGTATTTCAATGTTGAATACAAGGGCGCTCAGCCGCCACACCGCATCCGGAATCCACAGCCGGCAGAATATGAAGGCTGGTTCGCCAGCGGTGTCGCCCGCCTGATGACCATCGCCCCGGAGCTTGAGGGAGCGCCCGCGTTGATCAGATCGGAAGAGCGTCGTGTAGGGAAAGAGTGTAGGATAGGGTGTGGG
>CAZGYW010000473.1:0-3049 GCA_964530495.1 uncultured Anaerolineae bacterium | reverse complement strand
GCCGCACCCCTTCCAGGGCGTAGGCATGCTGGCCGGGATTCCAGTTGGTCCCGTGCGTGCAGTACTTCTCGATCAGGTCCGGGCGCTTGCGGAACCACCAGTTGTACTCGGAATTGTGGCCGCTTGACTCGGTCACGTAGTAGTCGAAAGCCAGGTACATCTCGTTGCGCACCGGCTCTGCGTTGTAGATTTCCTCGCGTTCCGTGATCGCTTTGCGAATCAGCGGGTATGCATCCTGGTCATTCCAGCGATAGTCAAGGTACCAGGCCGTGTGGTTGATCCCGGCACAGGTATACGTGATCTCCTCCACCGGCGCGCCGATCCAGCGCGCCAGCATGCGCGCCGTGCCCTGTACGCTGTGGCACAGGCCGACGAACCGGATAGTCGTCGTGCGCGCCAGCGCGCCGCAGATCATCGCCATCGGATTGGTGTAGTTGAGCATATAGGCGCTCGGGCACAGGCGCTCCATGTCATGCGCGATATCGACCAGCACGGGAACCGTGCGCAGCGCTCGGAACATCCCCGCCACACCGCGGGTATCGCCGATGTTGAAGTCCACCCCGTAACGTTTGGGAATCTCGAGATCCGACCCCCATACCGCGGTTGAGCCAATCGCAAGAGTCACGATCACGTAGTCCGCACCCTCAAGCGCCTCCGCCCGGTCCAGGGTGGCGGTCACCGTTGCCGGGTATTGGCCGGCCTCGACAATCCGGTTCACAGCCCGCTTCGCGAAATCAAGCCGGTCGGCGTCAATGTCCATCAACGCGATTTCGGACGCCGCCAGGGTGGGAAAGGTCAGCACATCCCGCACCAGGGCACGCGTGAAGCCAAAACTACCAGCGCCAATAAACGCAATCTTAGGCATTCTGTACTCGCTCCTGTTCCAGCCTGATCCACCCGCGGGCCACTATCCTCAGGGATCAGGCACTCCGCGCCTGCGCGGCGTTCGTTCGAAACGACTGTTGCCTGCGATTTGCTTCGCGCCGGGAAGGACTTGCCGCTCCCCTACCTCAGCGCGTATTGTTCGTTAACGGCCAGCATCTCATCCACCATCTGCTGAATCTCCGCCAGGGAGAGCACGGCGGCAGTGAGCGGTGCGTTCGCCACCGCGTGGTAGAGCAGCCGCCGGTTGCCCGTGAGAATCGCTTCCACCGCCATTTCCTCAACCTGGGAGTTGACACCGGTGAGCGGCGCGACCTGGGCCGGCAGCGCGCCAACCGCGACCGGCTCCAGCCCCCGCCGGGAGGCCCACACCGGCACCTCCACGCAGGCATTCTGGGGCAGGTTCGAGATCAGGCCCTTGTTTGGGACATTCCCATTGAAGCGGAAGGGCGTCCCCCCTTCCATCGCATCCATGATGTAGGCCGCGTACTCATGCCCGCGCGCCAGCTCAACTGGCTCCTGCTCCAGCCATGTGTGGATCTCGTCCCGCCACGTATCCTCGCTCTTGCGGTACTCCTCCAGAATGTAGGCGTGCACCCCGGGGTTCCAGTTGGTGCCATGCGTGCAGTACTTCTCGATCAGGTCCGGGCGTTTGCGGAACCACCAGTTGTACTCCGAGTTGTGGCCGCTTGATTCGGTGACATAGTAGTCGAAGGCCAGGTACATCTCGTTGCGCACCGGCTCGGCGTTGTAGATTTCCTCACGCTCCGTGATCGCCTTGCGGATCAGAGGATACGCATTCTGGTCGTTCCAGCGATAGTCGAGGTACCAGGCGGTGTGGTTGATCCCGGCGCAGGTGTAGGTGATCTCTTCCGTCGGCGCGCCGATCCAGCGCGCCAGCATGCGCGCCGTGCCCTGCACGCTGTGGCACAGGCCGATGACGTTGATGGTCGTCTCGCGCGCCAGCGCCCGGCACAGCATCGCCATAGGATTGGTGTAGTTGAGCATGAGCGCGGTGGGGCAGTAGCGCTCCATATCGCGGGCGATATCCAGCAGCACCGGGATCGTGCGCAGCGCCCGGAAAATGCCCGCGACATCGCGCGTGTCGCCTACGTTCATATCCACCCCGTAGCGCATCGGGATTTCGATATCGTGGCGCCACACATCCGTGGAGCCAACCAGGATGGTGACGATCACGTAATCCGCACCGCGCAGCGCCTCCACCCGGTCGAAGGTGCTGGTCACGGTGGCAGGGTAGTTCCCGGCCCTGACAATCCGCTTCACCGCCCGGCTTGCGAAGTCAAGCCGTTCCGCGTCAATGTCCATCAACGCGATCTCAGACGCCGCCAGGGTGGGAAAAGTCAACAGGTCCCGCACCAGGGCGCGCGTGAAACCGAAACTGCCGGCGCCGATAAACGCAATCTTGGGCATGTGCACTCTCTCCTGTTCCGGCCCGGCCCGCCACAGGCCGGGCGCTATCCCTTCTCAGAAAATCCACGCCTGCGGCGGGAGCGTCGCAGGCGCGCGGTGACGGTTCACAGCGGCTCGCCATCGGCCAGCACCTGCAGGCCGGAGGCGTCGCCGCCCAGCACTTCCAGTTCGTCATCCCACGTGACGCCATCCGCGCCTTTGCGCCGGGTGTAGGTGCCCCAGGCCGTGCCATTCGACCAGAACGTAGAGAAGCGATCTTCGGCAGGCGCGACCGGCGCAAAGGCGATCGTGTGCTGGACCGGATCGCACTGGAACCCGCTCAGGGCCAGCAGCACCATCCAGCTGGACATGCTGCGGGCGTAGTGGTGGCCGCACTCCACCTCGTCCCACGGGTTGCGCTTGCGGCCGTCATGCCGGTCCTGGATGGCCTGCACCACCCGCAGCCCTTCCCCCACCCAGCTCTCGGCGATCAGGTGCGCCGCCACCTGGTATTCCACGCCCGTCCACACCTCGTCCGAATAGACGAACGGGAAGCGCGGCCGCCCGCCATGCGGCCACGAGCACAGCAGCAGCCCGGCTTCATCGTTGAGCACGTAGGTGCGCTGGAGGTTCACTACCTCGGCAAAGCTCGCCCGGAAGTTGTGGTCGTAGATCGCTTTCACGGCCTGCCGGATGTGCTCGCGCGGGAGCAGATCGCCCAGGCCCAGCAGGCTGGCGTGAAGCTGCCCCAGCAGCT
>CAZGYW010000472.1:0-3050 GCA_964530495.1 uncultured Anaerolineae bacterium | reverse complement strand
CCCGCGAGATACTTGGTGGCGCTGTGCACGACAAGGTCGATACCCCACTCCAGCGGACGCTGATTGACGGGCGTGGCGAAGGTGCTGTCGATCAGCGTTGTCACACTGTGGCGACGGCCGATGGCGGCGATTGCGTCAAGGTCCGCGATCCGCAGGAAGGGGTTGGTGGGGCTTTCGGAGATCAGGAAGTGCGTCTGGCCGGGACGGATGGCTTCCTCAATGGCGCTGTAGTCGCCCATCGGGACGATTGTGGTTTCGATTCCCTGGGGGGGCCGGAAGGTTTCGCAGACCTGACGGGTGCGGCGGTAGCTTTCCGCGGTCATTACCAGATGCGCGCCGGTCGGCAGGCTGGCCAGCAGAACCGAGGTTATTGCGGACATGCCCGATGGATAGAGCAGGGCGTCCGCGCCGCCGTCAAGCGCCGCGATCTTGCGCTCAACCGTGCTGATTGTGGGGTTGCCGTAGCGCCCGTATTCCTCCCGGCGGGACTCGGCTGCACCCTGGTTCGTCTGGAGAAAATCAAGCAGGTCGGCGGTATCCGCAAAGGTGAAGGTGGCGGTCTGGTAGATAGGGGTGGTGAGGGCGTGTTCGGCCTTGCGGCGGATGGCGCCGCTGTGAACCGCGCGGGTTGCGGTGTGATTCCCGTCAGTAGTTCGGGCTGGTGTTGAGCCGTTATTGCGCTCCGTATGGGTGGTCATGCAGGTAAGCCTCCTCGAGCCAATGCCGGGCAAGGGTGATACAGTGCTGGGAACACTCGCGAGGCCGGGTCTGAAACAAAAAACTCCCTCTGGTGAGAGGGAGCCTGTGCGCAAGAATCGCTTGCAGACATGCTCTCATCTTCCAGAAAAATCTGTCGGAATTGGCACCTTCTCTGGCCTGAATGCTGTGCAACAGGCCAACGAGGGTTGCCGCGGTTTCGCAGGGCCGTTCCCTCCGCCGCTCTGGATAAGAGTGTTCCATGTCAGTATGCAGTTGTTAACTGGTCAGGATGGTAGCATATTCCGGCGAAATGTGTCAAGCGTCTGGACGCGATGAGTCCTACCTGCCGAAATACGCCCATATTGCCTCAGTATGGAATTGTACGGGTTGCCCAAAACAATCAGCATGACTTTCGGCGCGGATTCGTTTGACAAAGCGCCCGGTTTGCACCATACTCTGCGCTATTGTGCAGCGTGACTGGCTGAAAATTCCAGCTGCATGTGCATGGAGAAAGGAGCTGCCGGGCAGAATCGAAGCATTCAGGGTAGCGCACTACTTCGTGCTTGGCTTTTTTGCGATGTTCAAAATAGGAGGCGATTAGATGTCAAAGAAACTGGGCTTGCTGCTGGCCGGCCTGCTGGTTCTCGTCGGCGTTGTTGGTCCTGTCACTGCACAGGACCCGGTGACGTTCGTGTGGGGCGCTTACACCAATCCCGTGCAGTTGTATGGCGCGGTGGTGACGGATGGTGTGTCCTATACGGTGCTCAACCAGGGCTGCGAATCACTGATGGCGTTTGATGGCGCAACGACGAATGCCATCCCGAGCCTGGCGACCGAGCTTACCGCCAACGAAGATCTGACCGTGTGGACGGCCAAGCTGCGTGAAGGCGTTACCTTCCATGATGGCACGCCGTTCAACGCCGACGCGGTGAAGTTCAACTTTGAAGCGTGGCGCTACACCGATAACCCGCTGCACTTTGAGTCCCAGGTATATGAATACTACGAGTATATGTTCGACGGATTCGATGACGCTTCACTGATTCAGAGCATCGATGTCGTCGATGACTACACCGTGGTATTCAACCTGTCCCGCCCGTATGTCCAGATGCCCAACACCCTGGCCATGCCCATGTTCCAGATCAACAGCCCGGCTGCGCTGGAGCAGTATGGTGAGGACTACGGCACCCCGAACGTTGGCTACGTATGCACCGGTCCCTACAAGTTCGTGGAATGGATGACCGATGACCATGTAACCCAGGACCTGTGGGATGGGTACTGGGGCGAGGTTGAGGGCAACATCGAGCGCATCATCCAGCGCGTGGTTCCGGACAACGCGGCGCGCTTCGCGGCGCTGCAGGCCGGCGAGATTCATGCCAAGGAAAACGCCACTCCTGAAGAGATCGCGATCATCGAGGCTTCGGATGACCTGTACGTTCAGTACCGGCCTTCGCTGAACGTGTTCTACCTGGCCTTCAGCTATCGCATCAAAGAATTCAACGATCCACTGGTGCGGCAGGCGATCTCGCTGGCGCTGAACCGCCAGGCCTATGTGGATACGTTCTATGTGGCTGCCGAAGTGGCGAATACCTTCCTGCCGCCGCTGATGTGGGGCTACAACCCCGAAGTGCCGATGCCCGAATACGACCCGGACAAGGCTGTGGAACTGCTGGCCCAGGCCGGTTACCCGAACGGCCTCTCTGAAGTCACGGTGCTGCCGGTGGATGATGCCGGGATGGTGGACCTGGAAGCGGCTGGCGAGACGATGCCGCTGACCCTGTACTGGATGCCTGCGACGCGCCCGTACAACCCCGACGGTGAGGGGATTGGTCAGGCGATGGCGGCAGACCTGGCGGCGATCGGCATCAACGTCCAGCTTGAGAATGCTGGCGACTGGGCGACCTACCTGGACCTGCGCCGCAATGGTAACCTGACTGGCCTCTACCAGCTTGGCTGGACGGGCGACAACGGTGACCCGGACAACTTCAGCGGGTACTTCTTCAAGAACTGCAGTGAAGCCCAGGAAGGTTACTTCAACTTCCCGGAGATCTGCGCGACGCTGGAAGAGGCGGGTAACCTTGTGCTGCAGTCTGAGCGTGAGGTTCTGTACCAGCAGGCTGATGCCATGCTGGCCGAAACGGTAGGCCGGATCACGGTTGCGCACTCGCAGGTACCGCTGGTCTTCCGCAGCAATGTGAGTGGCTACATCGCCAACCCGCTCGGCACGGAACTGTTCCGCTTCGTGTCGGTCGAGTAGGCTGAGGGTTTTCTGAGGCAGAACAATCAGGCCCCGGCGCCAACCGGGGCCTGATCATTGTTCTGGTGTTGGGGAGCCGGGTTCACCATAAAGGTAC
>CAZGYW010000471.1:0-3057 GCA_964530495.1 uncultured Anaerolineae bacterium | reverse complement strand
ATTTCGGCGGGCAATAGTCCCCACTCTCTCACGTGGGACCCCGTTTGGCTTGATCTTGCAGACAGTTTGCCCCCAATCTGAAATGAACCCCGCGGAAGCGCCGAACTACTGATTATGTGAGTATACCAGGTGCTGCATAGCAGCCCTTATCAGGAACATCTGCGTAACAACCGGATTCCTCCAGCCAGCATAACTTCCCGGTACACACGACCCGGCAACAGTGTCACTGGCTGCTGGTCAGGCGCAATCCAATGATTCCCCCGACGAGCATAACAAGCGAAACCAGCTTCAGAACATCTCGCGATTCCCCGAACAAAAGCATTCCCACAATCGCAGTGCCTGCAGCACCAATTCCAGTCCATACTGCATAGGCCGTTCCTACTGGCAAGGACTTGAGTGCCTGTGAGAGCAAGAACATACTGAGCACAAGCGCAATGAAGAATACAACCGTTGGCACGGGCCTGGTGAAGCCTTCTGATTGCTTCAACATCAACGCCCATACCATCTCAAACAGCCCGGCGACAAACAGAATCACCCAGGGCATATCCCATTCTCCTATCACATCCGTGGGTCGTCATCAGACAAACACAGCTACGCGGGACTGAGCCCGCGTAGCAGCGTGATGCAGCATAGATCATGTGATCGACGTGCGCATTGTAGTTGGAGTGCCAGGATCATTCCATCCCCAGTACTCTGACAGGGCACGGATTCACGCGGTGATCCTGCGGGAAGCCCGGCTCCCATAATGGGCACAGCGGTCTGAATCGGCTGTTGCGGTGCCCAACCATCGCCCGTTCAGCTCTGTACTGGCGAAGCCGCCTGCGACTGCTGAATCGATCCTTTCAACCTGAGCGAGTTGGAAACCACCGACACACTGCTGAAGGCCATGGCCAGCGCCGCCAGCACCGGATGCAATTGCTGCAGGATCGGCGGCGCCCAGCTGACCGGCGCCAGTATACCGGCGGCAATCGGGATCAGGACCGTATTGTAGCCAAACGCCCAGAACAGGTTCTGCTTGATGGTGCGCAGCGTTGCTTTGCTAAGGTGAATTGCGCGCGGCACACCAAGCAGGTCACCGCTCATCAGCGTAACGTCCGCCGCTTCCATCGCCACATCCGTACCGGTGCCAATCGCAATCCCCACGTCCGCCTGGGCCAGTGCGGGCGCATCGTTGATCCCGTCCCCGACCATGCCAACCACATACCCCTCAGCCTGCAATTGCTGCACGTAGGCGGCCTTATCGCCCGGCTTGACTTCGGCAAACACGCGGTCAATTCCCAACTCTCGAGCAATCGCATCCGCCGTACCCTGGTTGTCTCCGGTCATCATCACGACGGTCAGACCCAGATCATGCAGCCGCCGCACCGCCGCCGGAGAGGTATCCTTAATCGTATCCGCCACAGCGATCAGGCCGCCTGCCTGGCCATCCACAGCGACCCACATCGCGGTCCTGGCTTCCCGCTGCAGGCGTTGAGCTGACGTCTCCAGACCATTCAGCTTCACTCCGCGGTCGGTCATCAGGGCCTGATTGCCCACCAGCACCCGGCGTCCAGCGATTTCGGCGCTGATCCCCTGCCCCGTGATCGCCGCGAACCCCTGCGGCTCCAGGAGGCTCAGCCCCCGCTGGCGCGCTGCCTGGACAATCGCTTCGCCCAGTGGATGTTCGCTGCCGCGTTCGGCGCTGGCAGCCATCGCCAGGATTTCGGCTTCATCCAATGGCGACTCGCCACTGATCACGATATTCGTCACGCTGGGCTGGCCGCGCGTCAGCGTCCCGGTTTTGTCCAGCACCACAGCTGTGATCTTGTGGGCGCGCTCAAGCGCCTCACTGTTCTTGAACAGGATGCCGGCTTCGGCGCCCTTGCCCATCCCCACCATGATGGCGGTTGGTGTCGCCAGACCCATTGCGCACGGACAGGCGATGACCAGCACCGCGATCATCCGCACCAGCGCCGTGGTGAGGTCGCCGGTCGCCGCCAGCCAGATGACAAACACGATCACCGCGATGGCAATGACGACTGGCACAAAGATCGCCGCCACACGGTCGACAATCCGCTGAATTGGCGCCTTGCTGCCCTGTGCCTGCTCAACAAGCCGGATGATTTGCGCCAGAACCGTGTCACGCCCGACGCGCGTCGCCTCAAACTTGAGCAGGCCCTGGCGGTTGATCGTCGCCCCCACAACTTCGGCCCCCGGCGTTTTATCTACCGGCAGGCTCTCCCCCGTCACCATGCTTTCGTCAACCGCGCTGTGCCCCTCCCGGACGATGCCATCCACCGGGATCTTCTCGCCAGGTCGCACAATCACCAGGTCACCCGGTCGCACCTCCGCAACCGGGATATCCATCTCTACCCCGTCACGACTAACGCGCGCGGATTTGGCCCGCAGCCCCATCAGCTTCTTGATCGCGGCGCTGGTCCGCCCTTTGGCCCGGACCTCCAGCAGTTTGCCGGCAACGATCAGGGTGATGATGGCGGCCGCCGTCTCAAAGTACACATGGCCGGGCAACAGACCGAGTGTGATCGGGATGCTGTACAGGTAGGCGACGCTGGAGCCCAGAGCTACCAGCACATCCATATTGGCGGCGCCATTGCGCAGCGCCTTGTAGGCCCCCACGTAGTAATCCCAGCCCACGTAGAACTGCACCGGCGTCGCCAGACCCCAGAACAGCCAGTTCACCCAGCCGGCATGGGCCCACATCCCCAGCAAACCGAAGTCGCGCCCCATGCTCAGCAGGAACAGCGGAACCGTGAACAGGGCGCCGATCAGCAGCCTGCGCTCCTGGTGCCGGATTTCCGCCTCCCGCGCGGCCTGTTCGGCGTCTTCCAGGGCGTCATCACCGCCGGCCAGCACCACGCCATAGCCCGCCTTCTCAACCGCAGCGGCCAGGACGTCCTTCCCGATTCCGGCGGCCACGGTCACAATCGCGCGCTCGCTGGCGAAATTGACATCCGCCTCAAGCACGCCGTCAACCTTCTTCAAAGCGCGCTCGACCGTCAGCGCGCAGTTGGCGCAGGTCATCCCCGTGATTGGCAGCTCAACCGTCATCTGCGGCAC
>CAZGYW010000470.1:0-3066 GCA_964530495.1 uncultured Anaerolineae bacterium | reverse complement strand
GTGAAGCGGTGATCACTCATGGCGGGTCAGCACCTCGTTGCCGCTGCCGGAGCGAAAGCCCTGCAAATCCAGCGTCACGTACACGTACCCGGCCGCCTTGAGGTCGGCCACGATTCGCTCGCGGGCAGCCAGCACCGCCGGGATGTCTTCCGGCAGCACTTCCACCCGCGCCAGATTGCCGTGGTGGCGGACGCGCAGTTGCGCCAATCCCAGGGCGCGCAGGGCGGTTTCCGCCCGGTCGATCTGCGCCAGGATCTCCGGCGTGATCGCGTTCCCGTACGCCACCCGGCTGGAGAGGCAGGCCATGGCCGGCTTGTTCCAGTTGCTCAGGCCCAGGTGGCGGGCCAGCGCGCGGATGTCGGCCTTGCTGAACCCGGCTTCCTGCAGCGGGCTGCGCACGCCACGCTCGCGCCCGGCCTGGCGTCCCGGGCGGTGATCGCCCATGTCATCGACGTTGGCGCCATCCAGGATGAAGGGGTAGCCCTCCGCTTCCGCCAGCGTGAACAGCTCCCCGAAAAGATGCGTCTTGCAGAAGTAGCAGCGGTTGGCCGGGTTGGCCGCATACTGCGGGTCATGGACTTCCTGGGTGTGTACCAGCCGGTAGGGGATGGTGTGTTCCTCCAGGAGGGCCAGCGCCCCCGGCAGCTCGGCTGCGCTGTAGCTCTCGCTGATGGCCATCACGGCCAGCATGTCCGCGCCGAGCGTGTCTGCGGCGACCTTCGCCACCAGCGTGCTGTCCACCCCGCCGGAATAGGCCACGATGGCGCGCTCCATCTCCGCCAGCAGGGCCTGCAGCCGGGCGTACTTCGCCACCACGTCGGGGGCCAGGTCCGTCGTCGTGATCTGATCCGCTGAAATTACCATTAGAAACACTCCCTGTTCTGCGTTGCTTGCTGCGATGTTACGTGCGATTATACCTTTTGAGCCATCAGCCATCAGCAATGAGCTTTCAGCGGCCAGCGAGAAGCAAAGGCAAGTGCAGCGCGCTGTCCTGCGCCGCCAATTCTTGTCTTTGCCTGAAGCCAATTGCTGATCGCTGATTGCTGAACGCTGGTTTACGCCAGCAGCCGCCTGAGCGCGGCCAGCAGGAGCAGGACGTTCTCCTCCCGCGCCGAGTAGCCCATCAGGCCAATGCGCCAGACCTTGCCCTTCAGCTCGCCCAGGCCGCCGCTGATCTCGATGTTGTAGCGGGCCATGAGCTGCCGCCGGATTTCGGCTTCGTCCACGCTATCGGGCACATGAACGGTGGTCAGAGACGGGAGGCGGTATTCGGGCTGGACGTGCAGTGCCAGCCCCAGGTCTTCCAGACCCTCCCACAGCAGCTCCGCACAGCGGCGGTGACGCGCCCAACCCGCCTCCAGCCCTTCCTCCGCCACCAGGCGCAGGGCCTCGTACATGGCGACGCCCATGTTGACCGGCGCGGTGTGGTGGTAGACGCGGCGCGCATCCCAGTACTGGCGCAGCAGGGCCAGGTCCAGGTACCAGTTGGCGACCGGGGTTGGACGGCTCTCCAGCTTCGCCAGCGCGCGCGGACCGAGTGTAATCGGGCCGAGGCCGGGCGGGGCGCTCAGGCACTTCTGCGAGCCGGTGTAGCACACATCCGCGCCGGAGTCATCGACGCTGAACGGCATACCACCCAGCGAGGCGACCGTATCCACGATCAGCAGCGCGCCCGCGGCATGGACGACCTCGGCGATGGCCGGGATGGGCTGGGCTGCCCCGGTGGAGGTTTCGCCGTGAACAATGGCCACGACCTGCGCCGGACGCGCGGCCAGCGCGGCGCGCACCTCTTCCGCTGTGAAGACTTCGCCCCACGGGCGGGTGATGACCGCCACGTCCCCGCCGTAGCGACGCGCCATCTCCGCGATGCGCAGCCCGAAGTAGCCGTTGGCGCACACGAGCACCGCGTCACCGGGGGCGACCATGTTGGCGATGGCGGTTTCCATCGCGGCGGTGCCGGTGCCGGGCACGACCAGTGTCAGCGCGTTCTCGGTGCCGAACACATAGCGCAGCAGAGCCTGAGTGCGATCCATGATCGCCAGGTAGCTTGCGTCCAGGTGGCCGACCGGCGGCGTGGAGAGCGCGCGCAGCACGCGCGGGTGGACCATGCTGGGGCCGGGGCCGAGCAGGATGCGAGTCGGCAGGTCCGGCTGCGGGTAATCCGAAGGGGTAAGGGCGGGATGAGTCATGACTTCCTCCTTAGCAGGGATGCGCCCCTATTGTGGCGCGGCCCGCCCGGCTGCGCAAAACCTGCCCGCCGGCGCGCGGTGCGGGTTATACTGGAAGGTGTGCAACCCGGACAGGGGGAGGGACCATGCTCAGAGACTTAATCCTCAAGAATCGCACCCGCCGCCGCTTTTACCAGGACGAGCCGGTCAGCCTGGAGACGCTGCGCGCGCTGGTGGACCTGGCGCGGCTGTCCGCGTCAGCTTCCAACAAGCAGCCGCTCAAATATATGCTCTCCAACACGCCGGAGCGCAACGCCGTGATCTTCCAGCACGTGGCCTGGGCGGGGTACATCCCGGACTGGGGTGGCCCCGCGGAAGGCGAGCGCCCCGCCGCTTACATCATCATCCTGTGCGACACGGCCATCAGCCCGGATGCGAACATCGATCACGGCATCGCGGCGCAGAGCATCATGCTCGGTGCGGTGGAGCGCGGGCTGGGCGGCTGTATGCTCGGCTCGGTGAAGCGCGCGGCGCTGCGCGAAGCGCTCACCATCCCGGAGCAGTACACCATCCTGCTGGTGCTGGCCCTGGGCAAGCCGCGCGAAGACGTTGTGATTGACCCGGTGGGGCCGGATAGCGACATCCGCTACTGGCGCGACGAAACCGGGACGCATCACGTCCCCAAGCGGGCGCTGGAGGACATCATCCTGGAATAGGGGCAAGCGGCAAGAGGCAGAGAGGCAAGAGGAAGCGGTCGCGGGTAGGGGGCGAGTCACGACTCGCCCCCGGCGTCACCCTTTGACCGGTGCTTATTTCCCCGTCGCCTGGCTCTGGAATTTGCGATAGGTCATGATGTAGTTCATGCCCATCATGTCCCTGCCAAGCATCAGGTCGGCGG
>CAZGYW010000469.1:0-3089 GCA_964530495.1 uncultured Anaerolineae bacterium | reverse complement strand
TCATCGCCGCGCTGCGCGAGCGCCCGCACCGCCTGCTGTGAGTGGGGGGTGCCGTGAGCACAAAATTGCGCTTTGGGTTACGATAATAGTGCGATGGATAACCAACAGCCGACCCTGATTCTCTTTGATATTGACGGCACGCTGCTGACCTCGGACAGCCTGGGGCGGGCGGCTTTTGACCGGGCGCTGGTCGAGATGTTCGGCATCCCGGATGCCCTGCGTGAGGTCAGTTTCGCGGGGGCGACCGACCTGCAGGTTCTGGACTATGTGCTCCTGCCGCGCGGCTACACGCCGGCGGAGGTGCGCGCGCTGATCGACGCGTTCGGGGAGGTGCTGGCCCGGCACCTGGCGGCGCTGACCGAACGGCATGCCGTCCAACCCCTGCCAGGGACCCTGGCGCTTGTCATGGCGCTGGCTGCCGATCCGCGCGCCCGGCTGGGACTGGTGACCGGCAATGTGCACCAGACGGTTCCGGTAAAGCTGCGGGCGGCCGGGTTCGACCCGGCATGTTTCCCGGTGGGCGCATTCGGACACGAGTCTGCCGACCGCAACCGCCTGCCGCCGCTGGCCGTCCAGCGCGCGCGTGACTACTGGGCTGTCGATTTTGCGCCGGAACGGGTCGTGATTGTGGGGGATACCCCCAGTGATGTGATTTGCGCCCGATCGGTGGGCGGGCGGGCGCTGGCGGTGTTGACCGGATTTTCCACCCGTGCTGCGCTGGAGCAGGCAGCGCCATATGCCATTCTGGAGGATTTGACCGACCTTCGCGCGGTGGAGGCGGTTGTGTTCGGGAGGGCGGGCAATGGTCGATGATAGCCACAAGCAGGAAGCGATCCGCTGGATCCGGCAGGGCGTGGCGGCGCTACGGACGCAGGACATGAAAACGGCACAGCGCTGCCTGATCCGGGCGAAAGACTTGGACCCGGAGAACGCCGAAGTGTGGCTCTACCTCGCGGTGACAACCCGCGATCTGGACAAACGGCGGCTGTTGCTGGAGAAGGCAGTTGCCGTCGATCCGGCGCACCAGCAGGCCCGCCGTGCGCTGGCCGAACTTGAGCGCCAGCAGCAGGCCGCGCCGGAGGTGCCCGTGCCTGAGGAGCCGCCGGCGGCTGAGGCCCCGGTGCCTGTTGAAACTGAGGAAATTCCCGCCGCCACCGAGGAGCGACGTTGCCCGCGCTGTGGGGCGGTGCTGCGCTATGACGAGCAGCGCCAGGCGATGGTCTGTGTGTTTTGTGGGCATGGAACCGGGATGCTCAGCCTGCCGCTGGTGCGGGCGACCCGGGTTCATCCCGAACAGCCGTGGCCAGCCGGGCTGATTGCGCGTCGCTGCCTGAACTGCGAGTCAACGAGCCTGCTTCCACCGGGCAAGCCGCCGGAGACGCCGTGTCCGGTCTGTATGCGCCCCGTGCTGGAACCGGCGGAGATCGCCGTCCCGTTCCCGGATGGGTACCTGGCGTTCCGCGTGGATGAGGCGCGCGCGGCGGTGGCGCTGGAGGACGTGGAGCTGCCGGGAGGGCTGCGCCGCATCCTGCCCGGCGGGCGTCAGATGACACGCCCGCGGCCGGTGCTCATCCCGGTGTGGATAGTGGGTGGGCTGGGCTTCATCCGCTATCGCCAGGCGGAACGCGATATGGATGTGAGTGAACGGTTTACGGAGTTGCTGATTCCCGGGATGCGCCAGTTATCCCCGGCATTACTCAACCTGGTGGCGCGCGTGCCCCTTGACCGGACGCTGCCGTGTGAGGCGGTGCTAACGGCGGATACCCGCGTCTTTATGCTCCTGCCCGGGGTGCTGTTCCAGGCTGCCGTGCAGGAGGGCAACGCGTTGATCGGCGCGGCGATGCGCCGGCGGGCGAGTCAGGGGCAGGGCCTGGCGGTGAAGGCTGAAGTCGCGGAGACCGGTGCGCGCAATCTGACCATTCAGCAGGTGTTGCTGCCGGCCTGGATCAATGAGGTGCGGGCCGGAGGAAAAGCCTACATGGGGCTGGTGAACGGCGTGACCGGCGAAGCGGGTGTGGGCAGCCTGCCGAACAGCGGCCGCGGCTGAGCGGGGAGCTGATGCGCGTCGTTCATGTGCTCCCGTATTACGCTCCGGCCTGGGCTTACGGCGGCGTGGTGCGCGCCGCGCACGGCCTGACGACCGCCCTGGCTGCCGGAGGGCATACGGTGACCGTGCTGACCACGGATGCCGGGGTGCGTGGCCAGGAGCTTCCGGCTGACGAGCTGCTGGACGGGGTGCGGGTCCTGCGCTGCCCGAACCTGCTGCCCGGCTTGCGGCGCCTGAACCTGTCCTCCCCAACCGGCCTGCGCGCCCGGCTTGACCCCCTCCTGGCCCAGGCGGACATGCTGCATGTGCACGAATTCCGGACAGTGGAGAACCTTCTGGCACTGCCTATGGCACATCAGCGCGGCGTCCCCGTGGTGCTGAGTCCGCACGGCACGCTGGGCTATGGCGCCGGACGGAGCGCGCTCAAACGTGGCTGGGACCGGCTCCTGGGCCGCTGGAGTGCGGCGCAGGTCGACCTGGTGGCAGCCCTCACCACCGACGAAGCGCAGGAGACGCGCGCGCTGTGGGCTGGTCTGGGGCTGGCGCTGCCGGAGGACCGGGTGGCGATCGTGCCGAACGGCATTACCCCGGCGGAGTTCGCCGTCCTGCCGCCGCGCGCAGCCTTTCGGGAGCGGTGGGCTGTGCCCCTGGACGCCCCGCTGGTTCTGTTCATGGGACGCCTGCACCGCCGCAAGGGCGCCCATCTGCTGATCGAGGCGCTGGCAAGTCTGCCGGAGACCTGGCTGGCAATTGTTGGGCCGGACGAGGGCGAGCGCGCCGCCCTGGGCGCGCTGTCCACGCGCCTGGGTGTGGCCGCCCGGGTGATCTTCACCGGGTTGTTGACCGGGGTTGACAAGCTGGCGGCGCTTTCCGGGGCCGACCTGCTGGCGCTTCCGGCGGTGGGAGAGGGGTTGCCGATGGTGGTGCTGGAGGCGCTGGCCAGCGGACTGCCGGTGGCGATCAGCGCCGAATGCCACCTCCCGGAGGTTGTGCAGAGATCGGAAGAGCACACGTCTGAACTCCAGTCACGAGATTCCATCGC
>CAZGYW010000468.1:0-3093 GCA_964530495.1 uncultured Anaerolineae bacterium | reverse complement strand
ATGTCCATTCAAGAGTGGGTGGAGTGGCAGAAGACCGGCTACACCGGGCGGCGGCGCTTCCTGCGGGAAATCTTCTACGGGCAGTTCCTGGCGCGTTTCTTCTGGCGCGTCACGGTGGAGGGCCTCAATTTCGTGCCGCCGGCCGGCCCGGCGCTGATCATGATGAGCCATTCCACCATCTTCGATGTCGTCGTGGCAATGGGGGAGATCAAGAATCGCTGGGTCGTCTCCATGAGCAAGCGCGAAAACTGGGAGTTACCCCTGCTGAACCTCTTTGTGAAAAGCTGGGGCGCGGTCCCGGTCAACCGCGGGGAGGTGGATCGCAGGGCGCTGCACACCATGATCGCGCTGCTGGAGGCCGGGGAGCTGGTGCTGATCATGCCGGAAGGCACGCGCACCCCCGCCCTGCGTGAAGCCAAAGACGGCCTCACCTACATCGCCCTTAAGGTGGACGTGCCGATCATCCCCACGGTGGTATGGGGCCTGGAAGACTTCCCACGGAGTATCCTGCGTTCCTGGCGGCGTAACGACGTGCACATCCGCTTCGGGCCGCCGTTCCGGCTCCAGCGCCCGGAGGAAAGGCGCGTCCCCCGCGAGGTGATGAGCCAGATGACGCGCGAGATGATGTACCAGCTGGCGCGGCTCTACCCGGAGCACAAGCGCGGCGATTACGCCGACCTGGAAAACGCCACCACGGAATACCTGGAGTTCATCTGATTCACCATGGATCGGACTGACCAATACGGATCCTCTTCGCTGGCTGTGATCCGTGTCGATCGGTTTGATCCGTGCGATCCGTGTTCTGCTTTTTGCCCCGCACCACCCCCGCCCCGGATTTTAGGCGAATTTTACGAAACTCATCCTCTTAACCGCCTATAATGAGCATAGAGACCCGCGCGACTGCGGGCCGCGGCGGAAGGAGGAGCGCCTATCGCACGATCCAATTCCGGGACAACAGCGCATGAGCCTGCGCTTCCTGCACAGGCTGACGAGGTGGCGGTTCCTGCCGAGGGGCAGGGCTAAGGGCGCTACGTCTTACCCGGCGTAGCGTCCGAAAATCGAGGCTTCAGCGGATGCCGCCAGGGTGCCCCCTATCACCACCCTATTGTCCCTTCCCCAGTTCAAGGCGCGTGACAAACGCCGCTCCCTGCGGCCCAAACCACCCGCCGGTGATAGCGCCAGCCGCACACAACTGCGGTGAGTGTGGGCTGGCACCCTGTACCCTGACCGAAATGCATCACCAGAGAGGAAGGGAACCCCCATGTGCGGAATCGTCGGTTATGTCGGCCAGCAGGATTCGGCCCCCATCATCCTGGCCGGACTCAAGCGCCTGGAATACCGGGGCTATGACTCCGCCGGGCTGGCCACCATTCAGGATGGCCAGATCGCCCTGCTACGCGATGTCGGCCGCCTGGATAACCTGCTCGGCCTGTTCCAGCAGAACCCCATCAGCGGCCCGGTCGGCATCGGCCACACCCGCTGGGCCACTCACGGCGAGCCAAGCCCGCGCAACGCCCACCCCCACATCGGCATGAACGGAGAGGTGGTCGTCGTTCACAACGGCATCGTGGAAAACTACCTGGAGCTGAGAGACGAGCTGATCGCCGAAGGCGCGGTCTTCAACTCGGAGACGGACACCGAGGTCATCGTCCACCTGGTGGAGCGCTACCTCAACGGCAGCCTGACCGAAGCCGTGCGCAAGGCCGTCCGCCACCTGCGCGGCGCACATGCCATCGTCGCCATGAGCACCCGCGAACCGGACCGCCTGGTCGCCACCCGGATCGGCAATGCGGGCGGGGTGGCCATCGGCCTGGGTGACGGCGAGAACTACATCGCGTCGGACATCCCGGCCGTGCTGCCCTATACCCGCCGCTTCGTCTTTTTGGAGAGCCGCCAGCTCGCCACGGTCACCTCCGACGGCTACATGGTCCAGACCCTGGAGGGTGAGCCGGTGCTCGTCCGCACCGCCAGCATCGACTGGAACCCGATGAGCGCCGAGCTGGGCGAGTACAAGCACTTCATGCAGAAGGAGATCTTCGAGCAGGCCCGCGCCCTGACCGACACCGTGCGCGGCCGCATCGACTTCGAGACGGGCGCCGTCTCCCTGACCGATCTCAAGCTCACCGCGGAGGACGCACGGCGCATCAACAAGATCGTCACCGCCGCCTGCGGCACCAGCGCCTACAGCGCCCTGGTCGGCAAGTTCATGATCGAGGAGCTGGCCCGCATCCCGGTAGAGGTGGACTATGCCAGCGAGTTCCGCTACCGCAACCCTGTGATTGACGAAAACTCCGTCCTGCTGGCCATCACCCAGAGCGGCGAGACGGTGGACACCCTGGCCGCCATCGAGGAAGCGCGGGAGAAGGGCGCCCGGGTGTGGAGCATCGTCAACGCCAAGGGCAGCCAGGCCATGCGCCTGGCGGACGGGTTCATCACCATGCAGGCCGGGCCGGAAATCGGCGTCGCCTCCACCAAGGCGTTCACCGCCAGCGTGATGGACCAGTACCTGCTGGCGCTCTACCTGGCGCGGTTGCTGGATCGCATCTCGGAATCGGCGCTCAAACAGCACGCCCGCGACATCGCCCGCCTGCCGGATATCGTCGGCCAGATCCTGGACGACGACAGCCAGTACGCGGAGCTGGCGGTGGCGCTGGCCGGGTTCGAGCACTTCCTGTACCTGGGGCGCGGCATCAACTACCCGATCGCGCTGGAAGGCGCGCTCAAGCTCAAGGAGATCAGCTACATCCACGCGGAGGGCTACCCGGCGGGCGAGATGAAGCACGGGCCGATCGCGCTGATCAACGAGAACATGCCCACCCTGGCCATCGTGCTCCGGGATCACGTGTATGACAAGATGCTCAGCCAGGTGGAGCAGGCCAGGGCGCGCGGCGGGATCGTGATCGCGGTCGCCACCGAGGGCGATACCCAGATCGCCGGGCTGGCCGACCACGTGATCACCATCCCGGCCGTGCCGGAGATGCTCAGCCCGATCGTCAGCGTGATCCCGCTCCAACTGCTGGCCTACCACATCGCGGTGCGGCGCGGCGCGGACGTGGACAAGCCGCGCAACCTGGCCAAGAGCGTCACCGTGGA
>CAZGYW010000467.1:0-3105 GCA_964530495.1 uncultured Anaerolineae bacterium | reverse complement strand
CAGCTCCATGTTGCCGGTGCCCTTGAACTCCTCGTAAATCACGTCGTCCATGCGGGAGCCGGTGTCTACCAGGCAGGTCGCCACGATGGTCAGGCTGCCGCCTTCCTCCACGTTACGGGCCGCGCCGAAGAAACGCTTGGGCGGGTAGAGCGCGGAGGGGTCGATGCCGCCGGTGAGCGTGCGGCCGCTGGGCGGCACCACCAGGTTGTAGGCGCGCGCCAGGCGCGTGATGCTGTCCAGCATAATCACCACGTCACTGCCGCTTTCCACCAGGCGCTTGGCGCGCTCCAGGGCCATTTCGGCCACGCGCACATGGTGGTTGACCGGCTCGTCGAACGTGGAGCTGATCACCTCGGCTTCCACCGAGCGATCCATGTCTGTCACTTCTTCCGGGCGCTCGCCGATGAGCACGACCATCAGGTGCACTTCCGGATAGTTCTGGCTGATGGCGTTGGCGACATCCTTGAGGACGGTGGTCTTACCGGCTTTGGGCGGGCTGACGATCAGGCCGCGCTGGCCCTTGCCGACCGGGGCGATCAGGTTCAGCAGGCGGGTGCTCAGGACGCGCGGCGTGGTTTCCAGGTTGTAGCGCTCTTCCGGGAAGATGGCCGTGAGCTGCTCAAAGGTCGCGCGGCGCTTGATCAGTTCCGGGCTTTTGCCGTTGATCGCCTCCACCCGCAGCAGGCCAAAATACTTCTCCGAATCCTTGGGGGGGCGCACCTGACCGATCACGAAGTCCCCGGTGCGCAGGCTGAAGCGCTTGACCTGCGTCTGGGATACATAGATGTCTTCGGGGCCGGGGAGGTAGTCGTTGGAGCGGAGGAAGCCGATGCCTTCGTCAATGATCTCAAGCACGCCACCGCGCAGCTCGTAGCCTTTCTTTTCGGCTTTGTCGCGCAGCAGGGCCAGGATCAGGTCCCACTTTTTGAGGCGGCTGTAGCCGGCGAGATTGGCTTCCTGCGCCAGGCGGCGCAACTCGCTCAGGGTTTTCTTTTCAAGCTCTGCTATGTCCATGTGAAGCTCCAGACCGGATCACGGTTGGCACACCGCTGGGGGTGAGATGAGCGCACTCCGGGAAATGCGAAAACCAGGCCGGGGGAAAAACTGCCAGTATAACGCGGTGGTAAGCCCACAGGGAGTAGAGAGGCCAGGGTGGTTGTCAAAAGGGCTGTGTCTGGGCGCTGGTGCGTGGGTTAACGCTGCACTTACACTCTGGGGACCGCGTCTTAGTCACTATAACATACCTTTTGCCGACATGCAAGGTCGATCCTGTCGCATTTCGCGCCGGTCAAATCCGCCGCGCGGGGGCGCCAGCGGCTCACGCGCGTTTGGCGCGGCGCGACATGCCTTTGGGAACCAGGACTTCCGGTGGGTAGGGGTCCTCCTGCCGGATCTTGTGGACGACGTAATCCACCAGCACGCGGGCCGTGCCCATGATCGGCGCCACCAGGAAGGCACCCAGGATGCCGCCTACCGCTGTGCCGATGAACACGCCGACAATGATGACCGGCAGCGGCAGGTCCAGCGCATCCCCCAGGATGGCGGGCGCGACGACATTCCAGATGATCTGGGTCAGGACCATGTTGATCCCGACCACCAGCAGGCTGACCAGCCAGAACGGCATCGTGTCAAAAACGACGGATCCACGCAGCAGGGCCGTCAGTCCCAGTGGAATCAGGCTGATGATCCCGCCCAGGCTGGGGATCAGGGAGATGGTGCCGGTCAGCAGGGCCAGCACTTCCGCGCCGTCGATGCCCATGATCATCAGTTGCAGCCAGGTGATGATGCCGATGATCCCGCCGATCGCCACCTGCCCCCGGAAGAAACCGTTCCAGACGCGCAGCAGCTCCCGCACAAGGTTCCCGAACTCATAGCGGTAAGCCGGCGTTACCCAGTTGTAGACGTTCATCCTGGTCTTGGGCCAGTCCACCAGGATCAGGAAGGACAGGAAGATCGCCAGCAGCAGCGCGCCAACAAACCCGGTCACCGACGTGATCGCGGAGGTCACGGTCCCGGTCACCTGCGTGGCCACCGTGGTCAGCCCGTCAAGCAACTGCTGGAAGCTGATCGGCTCCAGCAGGATATCATCTTCCAGCGGGGCGGCCTCTCCCTCTCCCTCGCCGGCTGCTTCGCCTTCCGGGGCGGGTTCCTGTTCCGCAGGGGGTTCGCCCTCCACCGGCGGCACGTCCTCCGCGGGCGCGTTCAGCTCATCGCCCAGCATGAACTGGCGCAGCGGCGACAGGAACGAGTCAAAATCCACCTGCACGCCCAGCATTGTGGCGACACCCTGATCCGGGGTGTAATCGCGCAGGCGCTCGCGCAGGTCGGTGTAAGCCTCCTCGCCCTCGGTGATCAGGGCGTTGGTGCCGGCGACCACGTTCGGGATGACGATGAGCAGGCTGCCCAGGATGACCAGAATCAGGACGATGTACATAATGATCACGGACAGCGTCCACGGGATGTGAATGCGCTGGACGAGGGAATGCGCCGGGGCGTGCATCATGAACGTGAGCAGGAAGGTGAAGGCCAGCATCTGCAGCACCGGCGTGATGAGCGTCAGGGCGTACAAGCCGGCAATCACGAGCATGATGGCGGCCACAAGGCGGGTGGTGCGATCCCACTGCGGCGTGTGCCGGGTATCGTCAGCGGTCAGGACCTCGAGGGTCTGCGGCTCGTTGGCTTCGGGTGGCGTAGCGTCGGTCATGCGGCTATCGGGTTCTACCAGTTCATTGTGGGCATACGGGATACTATGCTCATTGTACTCAGGATTCCCGGCATCACAAGCAGGGCGGTGCGGCGGGTGCATTTCAGATTGGGGGCAGATTTTGGCAGCAACGACCTGTGGTTGTCGTCGGTACCTGATTCCGCCCTGTTTGGCAGCCATGAGTCTCTCAAATCGGCTATTAACCGAATGTCCACCTTGCTGTGGTGAGCGATTTCGGCGGGCAAAAGCCTCCACTTTCTCACATGGGGCCACATTTGGCTTGTTCTTGCAAGCGGTTTGCCCCCAATCTGAAATGCACCCGGTGCGGCGCACCTCGGGAAGCGCGTTGCCGGCGGTCGGGGCGGTCGGGTATGCTTGGGGCATGACCCGCTTGTACTGAA
>CAZGYW010000466.1:2460-3108 GCA_964530495.1 uncultured Anaerolineae bacterium | reverse complement strand
GCGGCGCGGGGCGTGCCAGCCCCCGCCGGGGGGACGCACGCACCTGTTGGGGCCGCACGTGAGCGGCCCGCCGCGCCCTCACCCCGCCGTTTCAAGGCAACGGGCCCCCTCGCCCAGCGCAGAGATTGGGAGAGGGGTCAGGGGTGAGGGCATTTACTCCATCCAGCGCAACGTTCTACAGTTGAACCGGTGGTATCGCTTCATTAGCTCGACGTGATCACAACATAACCTGTGCGCTGCCCGAATTCGGCGTAACGGTGCGCCTCGGCAGCCTGTTCCAGCGGAAACGTGCGGTCCACCACCGTCCTGATCGCGCCCGCCTCCACCAGTTCCCGGATCGTGTCAAGCGCTTCAAACCCCTCACCGGAGAACGCGCAGATCACTTTTTGGCCACCGGATCGCGAGGTGCGCAGCATGTGCAGCAGGTGCGGCAGTTTGAAGCTGGCATAGAGCATGAGACCCTGTGGGGTCAGCGACTGCCTGGCGCGCGGAAACGCGCACTTGCCCAGCACGTCAAAAATCACGTCGTACCGCTGGCCGTTCCGGGTGAAGTCCTCGCGCGTGTAGTCGATGACGTGCTCCGCCCCCAGCGTCCTCACCATTGCCACTCGCTCCGGGCCGCACACCCCGGTGACCTCCGCGCCAGCG
>CAZGYW010000466.1:0-2450 GCA_964530495.1 uncultured Anaerolineae bacterium | reverse complement strand
TCAGCGCCGTCGTCGCCCCATACGGGACGGTCGCGGCCTCTTCATAACTCATATTGGCGGGTTTGTGCGTCACCGGTCCAGTCTCGCGCATGCACATGTATTCCGCGTTCGCGCCCATGCTCTGCCCCGGATAGCCATACACCTGATCGCCGACCTTGAAGCGTCTGACAGCCTTGCCGATGGCTTCAACTTCCCCGGCTAACTCACCGCCAAGAATGCGCATGCGCGGCTTGCGCAGTCCGAAAGTCAGCTTGGCGATGACCCACAGCGGACTGAGCATGTTGAATTGTCGTGGGGTAATGCTGCGGAAATTGCGCGCGGCCAGGTCGCCGTAGCCCACCGAACGCGCGTGGACTTTGATCAGTATTTCGTCGTCCTTTGGTGTCGGTTTTTCAACTTCGGCGAGGTGCAAGACTTCCGGCGGTCCGAATTCGGTGTACACAATAGCTTTCATTTGTCCCCCCCTAAGGGCAATTGTGAGCCGGTCATTCAATACCGTTCACACTGACCTGCTGTACGATAGACGCCGCAGGTGAGTTACGGCGTGGGCGCGCGGCATGCCGGTAGCAGGAGGCCAGCGGCAAGCGGCGAGCGGCGAGAGAAGAAAAGCGGCCAGCGGTAGGGGTGCAGCATGCTGCGCCTCCGGAGCGTCGAAGCGAAAAACACGGGGCACGGATTCGCGCGGATGAGACACGGATTGTCGCGGATATGGCCTGATAACTATCAATCGCCTGATCTGTGAAAATCCGTGCACCATCTGTGGAAATCCGTGCCCTATTTCTTTACGGGGGCAGCCCCTCCCATCCACCGCTTGCCACCCGCCCCGCATCCCGCGCTATAATCGCCGTGTAACTGCTGGCCACACCCGTAGACTATTCACAGATTGGAGCCGTCATGTCCGTCACCGTCCCCCCGCGCAGCGCCATCGCGCCGGAAACCACCTGGAACGCGCCGAGCGTGTTCCCCAGTGTCGCCGCCTGGGAAGCCGAACTCAAGGCCATCCAGGCCGACCTCCCAACCATCAAGGTCTTTGAGGGCCGCCTGGGCGAAAGCCCGGCCGTGCTGGCTCAGGCCTTCCAGGCCATCCAGGCCCTGCAACAGCGGGTCGGGCTGGTCGTCATGTACGCCAGCATGACCTACAGCGTGGATACCACTAACCAGGCCGCCGCCGCGATGGCCAGCAAGGCCCAGGGCCTCTTCGGGCAGGCGCTCGGCGCGCTGGCCTTTGTAGACCCGGAGCTGCTCGCCATCGGTGCGGGCAAGCTCCGCCAGTGGCTGGCCGCCAACCCCGGGCTGGCTTACCTGGAGCACTACATCGAGAACCTGTTCCGCCAGCAGACCCACATCCGCTCCGCCGAGGTAGAGGAAATGCTCGGCATGCTGGCCGACCCGTTCGGCGGCGCCAACAGCGTCTACGGCATGCTCACCAATTCCGACCTCAAGTTCCCGCCCGCCGTCGGCAAAGAAGGCGCGGCGCTCGACCTCACCCAGGGGTCGATCGACAGGCTGCTCAACAGCCCGGATCGGGAAGCCCGCCGCACCGCCTGGGAGCAGTACGCGGACCAGTACCTGGCCTTCAAGAACACGCTGGGCGCCGCGCTGACCACCTCCGTCAAGCAGAACGTGTTTGAGGCGCGCGCCCGCAACTACGCCAGCACGCTGGAGATGGCACTCTTCCAGCACAACATCCCGCGCAGCGTTTACGATAACCTGCTGGCGATCTTCAAGAAGAATCTGCCGACCTGGCACCGCTACTGGCGCATCCGCCGCCAGGCGCTCGGCGTGGAGGCGCTGCACCCGTATGACATCTGGGCGCCGCTGACCGCCGCCCAGCCGGAAGTCTCCTACGCGCAGGCGGTGGACTGGATCTGCGCCGGGCTGGCCCCGCTGGGGGAGGAATATGTGGCTCGCGTGCGCCAGGGCTGCCTGCAGGATCGGTGGGTGGACGTGTACCCCAACCAGGGCAAGACGGCCGGGGCGTTCTCCTACGGCTCGTACGGCTCCCACCCGTTCATCAACATGAGCTTCAACAACAACATCGGCAGCCTGAGCACGCTGGCCCACGAGCTGGGCCACTCCATGCACTCCTACCTGGACTGGCAGAACCAGCCGGTGCTCTACGCCGATTACTCGATGTTCGTGGCGGAGGTCGCCTCCAACTTCCACCAGGCGATGGTCCGTGCCCACCTGCTGGACTCCAGCGCCGACCCGGACTTCCAGATCAACATCATCGAGGAAGCGATGGACAACTTCCACCGCTACTTCTTCATCATGCCGACCCTGGCCCGCTTTGAGCTGGAAGTGCACGAGCGCATCGAGCGCGGCGAAGGCGTCTCCGCGGACGACATGATCGCGCTGATGGCCGACCTGTTCGCGGAAGGCTACGGCGGCGAGATGCACATCGACCGCGAGCGGGTGGGCATCACCTGGGCGCAGTTCGGCCACCTGTA
>CAZGYW010000465.1:0-3112 GCA_964530495.1 uncultured Anaerolineae bacterium | reverse complement strand
ATAATGAGCGGTGACTGGAGTTCAGACGTGTGCTCTTCCGATCTGATGCGCCGCACCGGCGACC
The DNA here is from genome assembly GCA_964530495.1 of uncultured Anaerolineae bacterium. Lineage (GTDB taxonomy): Bacteria > Chloroflexota > Anaerolineae > Aggregatilineales > Ch27 > CAZGYW01. Next base: position 3,048 of record CAZGYW010000465.1, on the reverse strand, counting down.
CGGCAAAGCGCCGCGCGAATTCTTCGCGTGGCAGAGCCAGCAGGTCGACCAGCGGCGGCGCGGCGCGATCCAGATTGGCGACGAACGCTGGCTCGCGGGTCGGGACGCTGAAGCGGTTGAACGGGCACACCGCCTGGCACACGTCGCAGCCATACACCCAGTTGCCCAGCAGCGGACGCAGCTCCTCCGGGATCGCGCCTTTGTGCTCAATTGTCAGGTAGCTGATACAGCGCCGGGCATCCAGCACACGCGGGGCCGGGAACGCGCCCGTCGGGCAGGCTGCCAGGCAGCGCGTGCAGCGGCCGCAAGCCACCCCGCCCTGCTCCGGCGCGGGGTACGGGTCATCATAGACGTCAAAGGTCAGCGTGGTGATGATCTCCCCCAGGAAGAAGAACGACCCGCGGCGGGGATGGATCAGCAGCGTGTTCTTACCTGCGAAGCCCAGCCCGGCCTGCTGGGCGTGGCTGCGCTCCAGGATCGCCCCGGTGTCGACATAGACCCGCGTGGCAACCTCCTCGCCCGCCTCCGCCCGCAGCCAGGCGGCCAGCGCCTCCAGGCGCGGGATCATCAGATCATGATAGTCAAGGTTCCAGGAGTAGTTGGAAAATCGGCCGCGGGCGGGGTCGTCCAGCACGGCCTGCGGCAGCGCCGTCGCGTAGTCCAGCCCGACAACGACCAGCGAACGCGCGCCGGGCAGGATCGCCGTCAGGTCCTGCCGCCGGATCACCCGATCCGGCCGGGCCATGTAGCCCATTCCAGCGTGGTATCCCGCCCCAATCCAGCGCAGGTACGCCTCCAGCCAGGGGGACGGCTCCGCCGGTGTCAGCCCGACCAGATTGAATCCCAGCGCGCCGGCGCGCTCGCGGACCTGCCGCGCCTCGATTGCCATCCGCGGGCGCGCTCAGCCCAACCGGGCCAGGGCCTGGGCGGCCAGGGTCTGTTCCGGCGCGTGCAGGATGCCCAGCAGCCGCCGCGCTTCTTCCAGGGCCAGGCGGGCCGCATCCGGCTGGCGCCGGGCCAGGGCCAGCAATCCCTGCCCCAGGCGGGTCAGCGCCAGGTCCCGCTGAGTGCCAAGCCCCTGCGCGATCTGGGCCGCCTGTTCGTAGCTGACCGCCGCGCCGTCATATTCGCCCTGTTCGCGCTGGGTATCCGCCAGTCGCCACAGCGTGCGCGCGGTAGTCAGCGTGTCCCCGGCTTCATCGGCCAGCGTCAGCGCGGTTTCGTAGTGACTGCGCGCCTCGGCATGGCGCTCCTGACGGGCCAGCGTTTCGCCCAGGTTGCTATGAAAGAGGGCTTCCCAGCGCGCCTCGCCCAGCCCGTCCAGCAGGTGCAGCGCCTGCTGGTGCAGGCTCTCCGCCCGGCTGTAATCCGTCAGACGCGCGCAGGCCAGCGCCAGGTTATCGCGCTGCACCGCCTGCATCAGCGGGACGCCAAGCTGGTCGCTCAGCTTGAGGGCCTGCTCCAGGGCCTCCACCGCATCGCGCGGCTGCCCGGTCAGAATGTGGAACCACCCCAGGTTACCCAGGCGCAGGCTTTCGGCCATGCGGTCACCGGAATCACGCGCGATGCGAATCGCCTCTTCGAAGAATGATCGAGCCGTATCGACATCCCCGGTCTCGGCGTACATGTTGGCGACATTGGAAAGCACCAGCCCGCGCGTGACCGTATCCTTGACGTTATTGAGCGCCACCAGTGCCTGCTCATACAGCGTCAGCGCCTGCTTGCGGTCGCCGCGATCCTTGAGCACGTTAGCGATGTCACACAGCAGCGGGGCCAGGTGGCGGGCGTCCCCGCGCGCCTCAAACAGCTCGGCGGCCTCGCGCCAGGCTTCCAGTGCCGCCTGTATGTCGCCCTGCCCGTGGGCGATGCGGCCCAGGTGCAGCAGGGCACCGGCCAGGTGCTCGCTCTCGCCAGCCTCACGGGCCACGGCCACGATCTCCCGGTAGGTTTGCAGCCCGAGTTCCGGTGCGACCTCCTGCTGGCCACGCGCCAGCTCCAGTTGCAGCTTGAGCCGTTCGCCCGGCGGCGTATCCGCCGGCAGCCCGTCCAGCGCCGCCTGCAGGTGCTCGATGGCGCGCTCCCCCTGCTCGGAGGCACGGTAGGCCCGTCCCAGCAGGGCGTGGGCCTGGGTCAGCGCGGGCCTGCGCTGCAACCGATCGGCCAGTTCAACCGCCTGGCCGGCGAACCTGGCCGCTTCCTCAAAACGACCAAGCTGGAAGCTCAGTTCGCCATGCTGGAGCTGGTAGTCAAGATACTGGCTGTCCGTCAGTCGCACGTCACGTTTGAGGAGCAGCGCCGCCCGCTGGTGCAGCCGCTCCGCCTCGCGCAGCTTGCCATCAGCCATGTAGCGCCGGGCCAGCGCCAGTGCCCACTGCACCTCCTGATCGGCGTTGCCAAGCGCGTTGGAAAGACGCAGGGCCTGGACGATCAGGCGGTGGCCCTCAGCTTCATGTCCATTCGCCAGCGCCGCCTCACCCATCCGGCCAACGGTCGCCGGGACCTGGTAGCGCGTGAGCTGGTTGGCTTCCTCCAGCAGCCGGTACGCATAGCTGGCATTGCCCTCCGCCAGGTAAATGCCCGCCACCTCCGCCAGCAGATGCGCGGTGAGGTGTTCGTCAGTCCCGGTTCGCGCCGCAGCCAGCGCTTCTTCAAAAACGGCCTGCGCCCGTGCCGTTTCGCCCCGCTCCAGCAGCGAACGCCCCCGGTCATTCAGGACCGCCGCCAGCAGCACCGGGTTCGCCTGCCCCCGCGCGGTGGCTTCTCCTTCCTCAAGAACGCGCTCCGCATCCTCCCAGCGGCGCTGGTCGGTGAACAGCGCCCCAAGATGGCCCAGGGTGGTCGCTTCCGCCACCGGGTTGCCCAGCTCGCGCGCCTCCGCCAGGACTTCTTCAAAGATGCGCTGCGCCTCCTCGAATTTCCCCTGGCGGCGCAGCCGCGTGCCCAGCATCAGGGTGTTCTGCCAGCGCTGCATCTCGCTCACCGGCGGTGGAGACTCATTCCCCTAGATCGGAAGAGCGTCGTGTAGGGAAAGAGTGTAGGATAGGGTGT
>CAZGYW010000464.1:0-3121 GCA_964530495.1 uncultured Anaerolineae bacterium | reverse complement strand
CCCCACCCTATCCTACACTCTTTCCCTACACGACGCTCTTCCGATCTTTCAGGACCTGAACGTCATCGGGGTGGAGATCTCGCCAATCCCGGATCGGGCCTATCCCCAGGGGATGCTGGGCGCGCAACTGGTCGGCTTTGTGGGCGGGGATGCCACCGGCAACTTTGGCGTGGAAGGCGCTTACGAGCGCGACCTGGCGGGCGAAACTTACGTGGGCCAGCTCAGCCAGATTCCCTTTGAGGTCTCGTCCGCGCTGGTCCCGCGCCATGGCCGCGACCTGGTGCTCACGGTCGACCGCGACCTCCAGTTCCTGGCGGAATCCGAGTTGCTGCGGGCCATTGACGTTTCCGGCGCGGAACGGGGCACGATCCTGGTCATGAACCCGCGCACCGGCGCGATCCTGGCCATGGCCAATTACCCTTCCTATGACCCCAACAACTACTACGACGTCGTCAATCCGCGCCTGTTCACCAATGCGGCGATCAGCGAACAGTACGAGCCTGGCTCGGTGTTCAAAGTGGTGACAATGTCCGCGGCGATTGAGGAGGGGGTCGTCCTGCCCGGTAGCACCTACAACGACCAGGCCAGCATCGAGTGCGGCGGGATCACGATCAACAACTGGGATCGCACTTCCCACGGCCTGGTCGATATGACCCAGGTGCTGGTCCAGTCGCTGAACGTGGGGACTTCCACGATTGCTCGGGAGATGGGTCCGACCCGGTTCTATAACCGGGTGAAGTCCTTCGGCTTTGGCGACCTGACCCGCGTGGACCTGCAGGGGGAGGCCTCCGGGACGGTTCCGGTTCCCGGCGATACGACCTGGCAGGAAAGCCAGCTCTGCACCAACAGCTTCGGGCAGGGCATCGCCGTGACCCCGCTCCAGATGCTCACGGCAGTGAACGCGATCGCCAATGGTGGGTTGATGATGCAGCCGCATATCGTCCACCAGATCATCGAGGGCGATAACGTGTTCACTACGCAACCGTCACCGATGGGCCGCCCGATTTCCACCCAGACAGCCAACATGGTGCGCGATATGATGGTCCAGGTGGTGCGCTTCGGCGTTCCGGCGGCGCAGGTGGCGGGCTATACGGTGGCCGGCAAAACAGGCACCGCCCAGATTCCAATCCCCGGCGGGTATGAGGACGATACGTCGATCGTGTCGTTTGTGGGCTTCCTGCCCGCGGATGACCCGCAGGTCTCGGTGCTGATCAAGCTGGACCGGCCGCTGGACTACTGGGGGAGCGTTGTGGCGGCGCCGATCTTCGCCCGCCTGGTGGAACGGCTGGTGACCCTGTTGGAAATCCCGCCGGATAGCGTGCGGCTGCAGCTGGCCTCAGATGGCGGTCGGCTGGAAGCGGTTGACCGCTAGATAGGACATCCGTATGGTCAGCGATCTGCCGGTTGCCCTGACGATGCTTGGCCTGTCTTTTTTGCTGGCCGTGATCTGGGGCGATCCGTTCATTATGGTCCTCAAGCGGCTGGGGCTGGGCAAGCGCATTCTGGAGAGCCTGCCGGGCAGCCACCAGGTGAAGGCGGGCACACCGACCTTCGGCGGGATTATGATCATCGTCCCGGCGGTGCTGCTCACGCTGGCGCTCAACCTGGCCAGCCTGCTGAACCCCGACATTCGTACCGGCCGCAGTATCCTGCTGCCCCTGGGTGTCCTGATCGGCTTTGGACTGCTGGGCATGCTGGATGACCTGGAGGGGGTGCAGGGCAAACGCCAGCAGGGGGAGGGCATCTCCCCGCGGGCCAAGATGGCCGGGCAGATCATCCTGGCAGGCGGGGCGGCAGCGGTCATGTCCCTGTGGGAGGGCGGGTTCCAGCACGCCAACATGATCTTCCTGCCCTTCATCCCCATTCCGTTTTACGTCCATCCTGTGCTCTGGATTCCCCTGGCGACATTCATCATCGTGGGCACGTCCAACGCGGTCAATTTCACCGACGGGCTGGACGGTCTGGCTGGAATCATCGCGGCGACGGCTTTCGGGACGTACGGGCTGGTGGCGTACCTGCAGGGCCAGATCTTCCTGACGCAGTTCGCTTTTTTGATCGTGGGCGCGTGTTTCGCGTTTCTGTGGTACAACGCCTTTCCGGCCCGGCTGTTCATGGGCGATACCGGCTCGTTGGCCCTGGGAGGGGCGCTGGGCGTGGTGGCCCTGATGACCGGCCAGTATGTGCTGCTGCCGGTGATCGCCTTTGTGCCGGTGGCGGAGACGATCAGTGTGATCGCCCAGATCGCGTTTCTGCGCTTCACAGGGCGCCGGCTGCTGCGCATGGCACCCCTGCATCTGCACTTCCAGGAAATCGGCTGGAGCGAGGTCCAGGTTGTGCAGCGCTTCTGGATCGTCGCCCTGGTGGGATCGATGCTGGGTATTGCGCTGGCGCTGGTCTGAGTAAGGCGGTGCGCGGGTGGGACCGCGCACGGAGTGGCGGATGGCGGATCAGCTGGCAGGCAAGCATGTGGTGGTGATGGGGTTCGCGCGGCAGGGGATGGCGCTGGCGCGCTGGCTGCCCACACTCGGCGCGCGCGTGACCGTGACCGACATGCGGGCGGAGACTGCCTTTGGTACGACGCTGGAACCGTACCGGGCCGGTGGGGTGGGCTTTGTGCTGGGGGCGCACCCGCTCAGCCTGCTGAGCACGGCCGACCTGCTGTGTATCTCCGGTGGGGTGCCGCTGGATGCCCCGCTGGTGGCCGAGGCGCTGCGGCGCGGCATCCCGCTCAGCAATGACGCCCAGCTTTTCCTGGAACGCTGCCCGGCCCCGGTGATCGGTATCACCGGCAGCGCCGGCAAGACCACGACCACCTCCCTGCTGGGGGAAATGTGCCGGGCGGATGGCCGCCTGACCTATGTGGGCGGCAACATCGGGGACGTGCTGCTGGACGTGCTGCCGCGCATCACGCCTGACGCGACGGTCGTGATGGAGCTATCCAGCTTCCAGCTTGAGCTGATGACGGTCAGCCCGCGCTATGGTGCGGTGCTGAATGTGACGCCCAACCACCTGGATCGGCACGGCACGATGGCGGCCTACACGGCCGCCAAGGCGCACATCATCACCCACCAGGCGGCGGATGGCAGCGCCATCCTGGGCCGCGACGATCCCGGCTCGGCGG
>CAZGYW010000463.1:0-3122 GCA_964530495.1 uncultured Anaerolineae bacterium | reverse complement strand
CCGTTCTACGTCGCCAACGAGGGCAAGCTGGTCGCCATCCTGCCGGAAGCGCACGCCGACGCCGTGCTGGACGCGATGCGCGCCACGCCCTTCGGCAAAGACGCCTGCCGGATCGGGACGGTGGTCGCGGAGCATCCCGGCCTGGTGGTGGCCCGGACGAGCATCGGCGCGACCCGCGTGGTCGACCTGCCCGCCGGGGAGCTGCTGCCGCGCATCTGCTAACCCCGCTAAGCGGCCTTTGAAAAACACAAAAAACGCTCACGGCAGGAGGTCACGCCGTGAGCGTCTTTATTGCGCCAGCGGTGCCGGGTCAGTCCGCCAGCGCCCAGTCCACCGCGGCGGCCACGTGCAGCGCGGTCGTGTCGAAAATCGGGATCGGGCTGTCTTCCGGCCGGATCAGCATCCCGATCTCGGTGCAGCCCAGGATCACGCCCTGCGCGCCGCGCACCGCCAGGGCGTGGATGATCGCCTGGTACGCCGCCCGTGATTCGGGCAGCACCTTGCCCAGCACCAGCTCGTTGTAGATGATGCGGTGGACGGTCTCCCGCCCGGCGGCATCCGGGATCAAGACCTGCAGATCATGCTCGCGCGCCAGCCAGCGCCGGTAGAAGTCCTGTTCCATGGTGAAGCGCGTGCCCAGCAGGCCGACCGTCTCCAGCCCCTGGGCCCGGATCGCGCTGCCGGCCGCGTCCGCGATGTGGAGCAGCGGGATGCTGATCTCCGCCTGGACGGCTTCGGCCATGAGGTGCATGGTGTTGGTGGCAATCAGCAGGCAGTCCGCGCCGCCCAGCTCCACCTGGAGCGCCGCTTCGATCATAAAGCGCGTGGCGGTGTCCCAGTCGCCGGCCCGCTGCAGCGCCTCGACCTCGGCAAAATCCACCGAGACCATGACGATTCTGGCGGAGTGCAGCCCGCCCAGGCGCGCCTTCACAAGTTCATTCAGCCGCCGGTAGTAATCCAGTGAGGATTCCCAGCTCATGCCGCCCAGCACCCCGATTGTCTTCATGCCCTGCGTTCCTCCCCCATAACAGGCAGATCACCGCCCCCTGCCTGGTCCGCACAACCCTGCCGCCTACAGAATCCGCTCGCGAATGGATGCGCTGGCGTAGTCCAGGATGGATACGACAATCGCGATGGCCAGCACCGCTACACCCGCGTCCTGGTAGCGCAGCAGGTTGATCTGCTGCTGGAGCAGGAAACCGATGCCGCCGCCACCCACAAACCCGATGATCGTGGACATGCGGACGTTGATGTCCCAGCGGTACATGGTGAAGGCGATGTACGGGGGGACGATCTGCGGGATGACGCCGTAGATGATCGTCTGCACCCGGTTCGCGCCTGTCGCCTGGATCGCCTCCAGCGGGCCGGGGTCGATGCTCTCCGTCTGCTCGGAATACAGCTTGCCCAGCGCCGCGATGCTGTGCAGGGTCAGGGCCAGCACGCCGGCGAACGGCCCAACCCCCACCCAGATCACGAACACGATGCCCATGATCAGCGGCTCGATTGAGCGCAGCGCGTTCATGATCGTGCGCGTTGTGTTGTAAACAACCATGCCCAGCGGGAAGGTGGCATGCGTACTCGTCAGCAGCCCGCCCACCCCGCCGAGGATAGCACCCAGGATGGCGGACTTCCCGACGAGCACCTGCATGTCCAGGCCGAGCAGGTTCCAGGTCAGGCTGGATGGCAGGCGGCCATCGATCAGGCCACGGCCGGTATCCAGGTAGAAGTACGCGATGAAGAACAGCACCACCGCGCCCACCACCCCGGCCGCGGTCCGGCCCGTCTGCCTGGCCCCGGATTCGTTGAATCCCTTGCCTCCGGTCAGGCGATTGTAGAGAATCACGGCGATCTGCATCCCGAAGATCGCGGCGATGACGGGCAACAGCAGGGTGAGCAGCGCCGCCAGGTTCGCGGTGGCCGCGATGCCCATAAAGAGCAGCGCCCCGGCAATCGCCCCCAGCACTCCCGCGGCGATGACACTGGCCGGCCCCTTGACGAACTTGAGCCAGTCCCGGGTAAGGTCCATCCCCGCTGTGGCGAAGAAGAACGCCGCGCCCAGACCGGTGATCAGGCCGATCAGCAGCTCGATCAGGGTCCCCAGCGTGCCGACGAAATTCCCCAGGTCAGCCAGCAGCCCGGTCTGCAATTGCTTACCGAGCCAGACTCCCAGGCCGCCCAGCGCCCCGAGCACCAGGACGCCCACCACGAGCAGCGCCAGGGCCATCCCGATTTTGCGGACGTGATACGCCGCGCTGTTGACGGGCGGATCAAACCGGTCGGCATACCGGTTCAGCGCGACGTAGGCAGCCAGGACAACCGCCGACCCGATGAGGCCCGGCCACAGCGCCTCGCCCCAGGTCATCCCCAGCCGGGCGATGGGTGCCAGCAGTTGGTTCCCGAGGAACCAGCCAATCGGCAGCATGATGAACCCGACCAGCACATTCCCCAGCGGCATGGTGACCTGGCGCATCAGATTGCGGGCAGCCAGGAAGCTCAGGGCCGCAGCGATTGGCACGGCAACCGTCGTCGCCATCAACGCCAGGAAGATGGTCTCGATGATCTTTTCGATCACGGTCTTGGTGGTATTGCTGAAATACGGCAGCCCGACGGGCCGGCTGGTTTCCACTTCCAGGGTATGCACCTCGCCCTCGGCGCTGCGCACGCGCGGCACCTCGAACCGGGTGCTGAAACGTCCGAAGTCATCCACGTCCGTCCGAACCAGCGGGCGGCTCTGCCCGGTCGGCGGAATCCAGCGCAGGAAGGCATCGGACTTTGGCGTAAAGCCAACCCCTTCCACGACAATCGTCTCGCCCGGAGAGGCGCAGCCCGGGGTCAGTACCAGATGCGGCCCGCCTTCAACCGGCTCCGCCTGCTCAATCGCCGAACCGTCGGCCGGGCAATTGAGCATCACGTTCACGTCGGTGAACTCCGTCTCGCGATCCTGGTCAAAAATATCCGGCGAGAGCAGCTCACGCAGCGCGCGGGTGACGGAATCCTGGCGCGTGGGGTCCTGGGTTTCCTCCAGGCCAATGTCGGTCACACGCCAGCCATAAGCGTAGATCAGCACCCCGAGCACGATCAGCGCAACGGTCAGCAGGCGGCGCAGCGCTCCCTGGGATGAT
>CAZGYW010000462.1:0-3125 GCA_964530495.1 uncultured Anaerolineae bacterium | reverse complement strand
CCGGCAGCAGGTACACCGGCGCGTGATAGTGGTTGGTGAAGGTCAGCAGCGCGGAATTGCCCGCGGCGGCCACGCTGACGGTCACGTGCGCGGTGCGGCCCTCGCCGGATCCGTCGCGCCGGTCGCCGGCGGTGTAGTCCGTCCCGGCCTGCGGCGTTTCCACCGCCAGCGCGCCGAGGGGTAACCCGGCCTCGTCCAGGAAGCGCGCCCGGATCGTCTGCGGCGCGCCCGGCGGCAGGCGCAGCGGCGCGGCCAGCGTCCACAGCGTTTCCGCGCTGGCGCTCACCGTCCGGGGATGGCAGGTGATCACCGCCCGGTTGATCATGCCTGCGCCGGCCAGCGCCGGGGTGAACGCCGCGTCGCGCGCGGTCAGGGTCAGGGCCGGGTCGGTCGCATAGAGCAGGTGGTGGCGGTTCCAGAAGACCACGCGCCCGGCCCGGCTCACGAAGCACAGGCCGCGCTCGGCCTCCGTCGCCGCCCGGATCGCGTCCCACGCGCTGACGCCACCCGGCCAGTCCCCGGCCCAGGCGAACACGGTGCGGCCCGCCTCCAGGTCGGCGTAGGTGGTCAGGTCCGGGAGGCGGGTATCCTGCCCCAGCCGGGCCTGGCCGAGCAGCCAGTGGCCAAGCAGGGCCGCCGGGTAAGCGACCTGCGCCAGCGCCGCCGCGATCACGGCATCGGCGGTCACGTTGACCAGCAGCGGCAGGAAGACTTCCGCGCGCTGGAGGAGGGCTTCCACCCCGGCGCAGCGGATCACAGCAGTACGGTCGCGCCCCGGCGTGATCGACTCGATCCAGCCGGTGAAGTGGACGCGCTCCACCCCGCCGTGCACGCTTGTGATGCGGGCCTTGCGGCGCGGCACGAGCATCCCGGCCAGCGGGGAGGCGGCGTTCTCCGGCCGGTAGCGCCCGTCCCGGTCGCGGAGCGTGATCACCGCCCAGGCCGGGACCGCCAGCGTATCCGCCGGGTCGTCCAGGCCGAGCGCCCACTCGGCCGCGATCACGTCCCGGTCGAGCGTCTCCCCCGGCCCGGCGAAACTCCCGTCAGCGTCCCAGTCCACCTGGATGTGAAAGCTCGCGCTCATGGTCATTGCCTTTGCGATTCAACACGGATCACACGGATCGGACGGATCGACACGGATCAAACCTTTGTTTTCCTTTGCGCCCTTGCTGTCCCTCTCCGCGTCCTTTGCGGTTGGCTTTTGGCCTTTTACGCCGCGCGGAGGTAGCGCAGCGGCGCGGCCAGGCGGTGCAGGTCGTCCGGCAGAGTCGCCGGGTAGAGCCAGTCCGCGCCCGCGCCGATACCCGCGTCCACCTGGGCGTAGAGCCACGCCGCCCAGCGCAGGCACAGCGCCTGCACGTCCTCCGGCGCGGCGTAGATCGCGATCGGCGTCCCGGCGTCATGGGCGGCGGCGGTCGTGCCGCGCACCCCGCGAATCACGCTGAGGGTGTTGGCTTCCGCATCCACCCCGACCACGTGCAGGTACTCGTCCTCCAGGCGGATGAGCTGCCCGGCCTCAAAGCGGGGCGCGTCGCCCAGGGCATCGGCGTCATCGGCGTCCGCCACCGTGATGAGGGCGGCCGCTTCGTCCAGCGCGGCATCCTGCACCGCGTCCCCGGAGGCGCGCCAGGCGCTGTCCCAGGCGTCATGGGTGCCCCACACACCCGTCACAGCGATCAGAGCCTCCGGACTCGCGCCGGGCTGGAAGGGCATCGCGCCCGGCAGGGCCAGCGCCACCGCGGGGGAGGCCCCCTCCGGCAGCAGGCGCACCGCGCTGATGTCGATGGCCGCGCCGTCCGGGTTGGCCAGCGCCCGAAGTTCCAGCAGGTCAAGGTCCAGGCGCAGGGTGTACGCGCTCTGGAAGGGGTAGTGGCGGGTGTGCACGACCGGGGCGAAGCGCCGCGCCGTGAAGCGATCGATCTGGGCGGTGGCGCCGCGCAGGGCGGCCAGCAGGCGGCGGTCGGTATCCGCGTCCCCCGCCGGGATGCCGAGCCGCTCCCGGAAGCGGGCCAGTGAAGCATAGATGAGCATGGAGTTCCTCCGGTTAACAAAGCATGCTAACGACTTGCGCTTTGTGAATTACGAACAGACAATTCGAGTGTCACCTACGAGCCGTAGCCTCAAGAAAGGGAGACCCCAGCATGAAACGGGTTGGAATCCTGTCGACAATCGTGATCCTGCTGGTTGCCGTGACCGCTGTCAGCGCCCAGGACGGCGGCGTGTGTGCGCTTTTTGGCGGGGCACAGAGCGAGCTTGACTGCTACACCCGGGTCTGGGAATGTACGTATAACGCTGCCCTGCCCGATTGCACCGTCCTGTGCGATTACGACACTGCCCAGCTATGGACGAACTACAACGCCATCCGGGACGCCTGCAGCGGCGATGCTTCGTGCAATACGAACTGCTATGTTCCCGCCCTCACCTGCGACACAGCCTGCGCCGGCGATACGCTGTGTGTGGCGGGCTGCCTGGCCGACCTGCTCACCTGCATGGATCAGGCGCTGTGTCCCGGCGCAACAGGCGCCGTCCCTGGCGACAACTGCGGGTTCAGCAGCGCGCGGGTGGACCAGTATTACTGCGCCGCGCCGGTGGCGGTGTTCTGCCAGGACCAGGCTATTGCGGTTTACGCGATTGACGCCAGCGGCGGCAGCCACCTGTTCAGCGTCCCGCTGGCGGACACCGTTCCCGCTTCATCACCGCGCGTCCTGGCGCAGGCCGGTGGGGTCGCCCTCTATCGCCTGAGCACCGGCGAATATCAGGTCAACGCCTTTGACGACTCGGGCAATCCCTACGTGCTGGTCTGGGATGGCTGCCCGGTATCCCGCGCCTACCTGATTAAGTAGCGCCGGTCGGGTGGTTCACCTTTGCAGGGGCACCCATGAGAGGCGCCCCTGCGCTTCGCCACTGCGACCCTGGCAATTGACGGTTGGCTATCGGCTTCTGGCCAATCGCTAACTGCCAACCGCTAATCGCTGACAGCTCCTACACCGTGATGTTATAGAGCGCGGCGGCCACGTCCGCGTCCAGGCGGGCCAGCCCCAGCCGGACGGTTGCCGTCATCTGGTAGGCATCGTAGTACGGCAGGTAATCCACCGAGGCGGCGATGCGGCGCCGGTAGCCCACGA
>CAZGYW010000461.1:0-3129 GCA_964530495.1 uncultured Anaerolineae bacterium | reverse complement strand
CAGCCCGATCAGCCAGGTGCCGGGGCCGCGCCGCGCCCGCCACAGCCAGACCAGTCCGGCACCGGCCAGCAGCGCGGAGGGCGTGTCCAGAATCGGCCGGCGCGGCAGGTTGAACAGCGCGACCGGGTCGCCGGCACCCAGCCAGGCATCCAGCCACAGGCGCATGTTGCCAAGCACCGCGCCGGGGCTGAATTCCCCCACCCCCTTGATCCGCCCCCAGCCGCCGGCCGCATCGACCACGAGGTAGATCAGCATCGGTGCGGCCGTGATCAGCGTTGCCACGCCGAAATGAATCGCGTCGCGGCGCAGCGTCCTGTCACGGGCCACCCACCAGCCCACGCTCAGCAGGGCGAAAACGAACCACAGCCGCCCGGGGAAATAGGTGTAGAGCAGCGCCCCTGTCAGGACGCCGCTCGCCACCCACCGGGCGGGCCGCTCGGCCTGCCGCGCGCCCCACAGGACGGCCAGCGCCAGCACCCCCACCAGCACGAACAGGTTAGCCCGCAGCGCCAGGTGGTTGATGTGCACGGCCCAGTACAACACGCCCAGCGCCGCGCAGGCCCCCAGCGCCGCCGCCCGATCCCGCAGCACCCGGCGAGCCAGCGCATAGGCCGCCGCCAGGGTGAGGACGGCGGTGAAGAACGCCGTGATTCGCAGCGCGAAAATCGTCTGCCCGAACAGGATCAGCGCGGGCAGCAGCCAGTACATCCAGCCGCCTTCCCGCCCGAAATTGCCGGTGAAGAAGACCTCCAGCCGGGGCTGCGCCAGCAGGCTTGCCGCATCCCGCCCGTTATACGCCTCGTCAAAGTGCAGCATGGCGGTCATGGGGGCGAGCTGCATGGCGCGCAGGCCCGCGCCGGCCAGCAGAAGCACGCTCACCGCCAGAAGCGCGGCAAGCCCGGGGGACACTCTCCGTCGTGACATGCGATCCTTTCGTCTTGCGTCTGCGTTCGAAATGGATTATACCGGGGCCGGGCCGCATCGAGCACCGGGGCACCGGAGGACGCGGCGGCAGCGGCGCCTCACTCGCCACCGTCCATGACTGAACCCCTGGCTCCTGAAAGGACATCCCATGACGCCTTCCGCCTGGCATCTCCCCCCGGATCGCTACCTCGGCCCGGACCCCGAACAACGCCGGATCGCGCTGGCCCTCTACGAAACGGTGGCCGATCTCCCGATCATCAGCCCGCACGGGCATGTCGATCCGCGCCTGCTGGCCGACGAAAACGCCTCGTTCGGCACGCCAACCCGGATGCTGATCATCCCCGACCACTACATCTTCCGGATGCTGTACTCGCAGGGCATCCCGCTGGAGGCGCTGGGCATTCCGCGCCGGGATGGCGGCGCGGTGGAAACCGATCACCGCAAAATCTGGCAGATCTTCGCCGAGCACTTCTACCTCTTTCGCGGCACTCCCACCGGGGCCTGGCTGGCCCACGAGCTGCACGACGTCTTTGGCATCCGCGAGAAACTGACGGCGGAGACCGCCCGGGCAGTGTATGACCAGATCGCGGCCTGCCTGGAGACGCCCGCGTTCCGCCCGCGCGCCCTGTTCGAGCGCTTCAACATCGAGGTGCTGTGTACCACGGACGCCGCCACCGATCCCCTGACCCACCACCAGGCGATCCGCGCCTCCGGCTGGCGCGGAGATGTGCGCCCCACCTTCCGCCCGGATGCCGTGGTGGATCTGCTGGCCGCGAACTGGGGGGCGCAGATCGACGCGCTGAGCGCGATCAGCGGGATCGCGATTGGCTCCTTCGCCGCCTTCATCCAGGCCCTGGAGAACCGCCGCGAGTTCTTTAAGCAGATGGGCGCTACCGCCACCGATCACGCTGCCGCGTCTGCCGGCACCGCCGCGCTCAGCCCGGCTGAAGCGGAAACGATCTTCCAGCGCGCCCTGCACGGGCAGGCCAGCGCTGAGGACGCCCGGCGCTTCACCGCCCACATGATCATGGAGTTCGCCCGGATGAGCATTGAAGACGGGCTGGTCATGCAGTTCCATGTGGGCGCCGTGCGTAATTACAACCCGGCCGTTTTTGCGCGCTTCGGGCCGGACATGGGCGCTGACATCCCCCAGCGCACGGAATTCACCCACAACCTGCGCCCCCTGCTGACCGCCTACGGCAACGACCCGCGCCTGACGCTGATCGTGTTCACGCTGGACGAAACGGCCTATGCCCGCGAGCTGGCCCCGCTGGCCGGGCATTTTCCGGCCCTGAGACTTGGCCCGCCGTGGTGGTTCCACGATAGTATCAACGGCATGATCCGTTACCGCGACCAGGTGATGGAAACCGCCGGGCTGTACAATACGGTCGGCTTCAACGATGACACCCGCGCCTTCCCATCCATCCCGGCCCGCCATGACCTGGCGCGCCGCATCGACGCCAACTGGATCGCCGGGCTGGTCGTGCGCGGCATCATCGACATGGAAGATGCGCGGGCCATGATCGTGGACACGGCCTATCGCCTGGCCAAACGCACCTACAAACTGGGGGAGTAAACCATGACCACCCTGCCCGATCTGCCCGGACTGCAGCCCTACCCGGAGTCAGTGGTGACCCGGGATGGCACCACTTACTTTCTGGCGCGAACCCTGGACGGCAAACGGCTGGGCGTGCAGGGCCCCAGCGCCGGGTTTACCGGCAGCCCCGCGGCCGGCGGGGAGCTGCTGCTCTGCCCGCGGACGGCGGCCAATGCCGCCCAACTGCGGGCACGCCTGCCCTGGCTCACCCCTGCGCTGCTGGGCCTCCAGCCGTCCATCGGCCTGGGCGACCGGCTGGGGCTGGCGACCCCGGGGCACATCCAGGCGCTGCGCGCCCGGCCGGGCCTGGCCCCGATCCTGGCCCAGCAGTCGATGCGCGAAAACGCGCGGACCGGCCGCACCCCCCAGCAGGTGGTGGACGATGCGCTGTGGGGCGCGTTCCAGGCGGGCTGGCAGGCCCCGTGGGGCGCCGACGCCGACCACCTCAAAAGCCCCGAACACATCGAATTATGTGTGGCCGCCGGCTACACGTTCTACACGATCGATCCCGGCGATTACGTTGACAACGAGGCCCACACCGCGCCGCCGGAACGCCTGCGGCTCAAGTGCGACGCCCTGCCCTGGGCCGGGCTGGACGACACGCCGGA
>CAZGYW010000460.1:0-3129 GCA_964530495.1 uncultured Anaerolineae bacterium | reverse complement strand
ACGGCGCACCTGGCCGAAGATGATGGGGCATTGCTGGGGCAGCTTGCCGCGCTGCCGAACCTGGTCGCGCAGACGCTGGCCATGAGCGCAAGCGTCCCGGCCCGGGCGGAACGGTACCGCTACCTGACCAGCGCGGTGACGGTCGGGCGCGGCTTCAATTACGCCATCGCATTTGAGCTGGCGCTCAAGCTCAAGGAACTGACGTACATCGGGGTGACGCCCTACAGCTCCGCCGACTTCCGGCATGGGCCGATCGCGCAGGTGGCGGAAGGCTTCCCGGTGCTGGCCATCGCCCCGGATGGCGCGGTGATGGCCGACATGCTGGCCCTGATGCGCGACCTGCGCGAGCGCGACGCGGAGCTGATCGTGATCAGCAACCGCCAGGAGGCGCTGGACCTGGCTCACATCGCCCTGTCGATCCCGGAAGTGCCGGAATGGCTCTCGCCGATTGTGGCGGTGATTCCGGGGCAGCTGCTGGCCTTCGGGCTGGCTTCCGCCAAGGGCTATGACGTTGACCACCCACGCTCGCTGGCGAAGGTGACCAGCACGCGGTGATGGTGGCTGAGGTTATGGCCAGGCTGGCGGGGTGTCTTGCGGGCGGCTCGCGAGCCGCCCCTACAGGATGGATGTGGATGCGCGCCCGGTGACAAGTGGAAACGATGCACGGTAGGTATCCCCGGTGAGTTTGACGGCCTGTGCGCGTCTGGCACAGGCCGTTTATTTGCCGGGTTACAGGCTCTTGACGATACCTGCCACGTCCTGCGCGATGGCCCGAATCTCGGCCAGCGGGCGGCTCCCGCTCCCGGTCAGGCCTTCCCCGCCCAGGCCGCAGGCTGTTGCCCCGGCGCGGAAGAAGTCTGCGATGTTACCGACGTGCATGTTGCCGTTGCAGCAGAAATCGAGGGTATTGAGCGGGCCGCGCATGGCTTTGAAGTAATCGATGCCCAGCGCGCCTGCCGGGAAGAACTTGAGCAGCTTGCAGCCGTGATTGGCGGCGGCGACCGCCTCGGTGGGTGTGGCGATGCCGGGGGCCATCAGCACCCCGCCGGCGTGGGCGGTGGCGACCGAGGCCGCGTCAAAACTGGGCGCAACAAGGAATTCCGCACCGGCGTCCAGCGCCTCCCGGACCTGCGCCGCGTTCAGGACGGTGCCCATCGCGACGATGATGTCCTCCCCGAAAGCGGTTTTAAGGGCGGGCAGGGCCGCCCGCCAGTCCGGCGAGTTGTAGGTAAGTTCCACCAGGTTCAGGCCGTTCTCCAGCAGGACTTCACACACGGCGACGGCTTTTTCCGGCGGGAAGTCCCCGCGCAGCACGGCGATGATCCGGGTCTGGCGGATGTGGCGCAGGGCAAGATCGGCATCCATCAGGCAACTCCTAACGGTGACACGGCGCACAGGCGATTATACCCCCCGCGTGGCTCAGTGACCGTTCCCATTGCCATTGCCCGCCACCAGCCGGTGCAGGGCCTGCACGGCCCGTTTGGCATCCCCCGACTTGACCGTGATCGCCAGGCTGGCATCCGATGACCCCTGGGTGATCACGATCACGTTGATGCGCTCCTCCGCCAGCACGCCAAAAACACGGGCCGCCACGCCGGGCGTCTCGCGCATCCCGGCGCCGACAATGGTGATGATCTCGATGTCCTCCTGGGCCCACACCCGGTCAACGTCCTGGCGCTCGATCTCGCGGGCCAGCTCCTCTTTGATGGCTTTCACCGCGCGGGCGGAGTCCTTATCCGGCACGATGAAGCACATGCTCTGCTCGGAGGACGACTGCGAGATCACAAGCAGGTTGACGTTTTCCCGGGCGACGGCGCTGAACGTGCGTCCGGCGATGCCCGGCACACCGATCATGCCGCGCCCGGCGACCGTGATCAGGTGCACGTCAGGGATGATCGTGATCGCCTTGGCCACCGTCCCGCTGATCTCCGGCTCCGGGCGGATGAGCGTGCCGGGGTGGGCCGGGTTGAACGTGTTGCGGACGCGAATCGGCATGCTGTGGTCCATGATGGGCAGGATCGTCTTGGGATGCAGCACTTTGGCGCCGAAGAACGCCAGCTCGCCAACCTCCCGGTAGGAGAGCACGGGGATCACGCTGGCGGTGGGCACCAGGCGCGGGTCGGTGGTCATCACACCATCCACGTCCGTCCAGATCCACAGCTCGTCGGCATCCAGGCAGCCGGCCAGGATTCCGGCGCTGTAGTCGCTGCCGCCGCGGCCCAGGGTGGTGGTGACACCTTCTTCCGTAGCGCCGATGAAGCCGGTGACGACGGGCAATACCCCGGCTTTGAGCAGGGGCAGGAGCTGTTTGCGGGTGCGCTCGCGGGTTTGATCCATCAGCGGCACGGCGTTCTGGTAGGTGCTGCCGGTGACGATCAGCTTGCTGGCGTCGATGGGCAGAGAGGCGTAGCCGCGATCCTGGATGTGGGCGGCCAGCAGGCGGGCGCTCAGCCGCTCCCCGATGGAGACGATGGCGTCCAGGCCGCGGTTGGTCAGCTCGCCCAGGATGGCGACGCTGCGGCACAGGTCCTGAAATTCGTCGATCAGGCGGTGCAGTTCGGCCAGCAGGGCTTCCTGGGCCGGGCCGGGGCTGACGAGCTGGCGCGCGGCCTCGTGGTGGCGGTCGCGCAGCTCGGCGGTGGCCTGCAGGTAGACGGGCTTATCCCCCGCGGCGGCGGCGTGAGCGGAGGTCAGTAACTGGTTGGTGACGCCGTTCATGGCGGAGACTACGGTCAGGACCTGGTGACCCGCTTCCGCGCTCTCAATGACAATCTGGGCCGCGCCCCGGATGATTGCGGCGTTGCCCATGGACGTGCCGCCGAACTTGAAGACGAGGAGGGACATGCTGCGCCTGACTCCTTGCTGCGATGGGCCGGGGTCGAACCCGGCTGCTGCGCTGAACCCGAACCCAACAAAAACGCACCCTCCGGGAGTGGAGGGTGCGCATGCGTCGCGATAGGCTGTGCAGTCCCCTCTCATCTCCCAGATCGCGTACCATCTGCCGGAATTAGCACCTTCTCCGCGCCGACCGAACCGGGGTCATGCGCGAAGGGTTGCCGCGGTTTCACAGGGCCGTTCCCTCCACCGCTCTGGATAAGAGTGTTCTGATGTATGCAATTGGTAACCGGA
>CAZGYW010000459.1:0-3148 GCA_964530495.1 uncultured Anaerolineae bacterium | reverse complement strand
AGCGATCGATCGGCAGGTGCTGGCGATCGGGCTGCAGGTACTGGCCGATGGTCAGAATGTCTACGCCCCACGACGCCAGATCGCGCATGACCTCGACCACCTCGTCGAACGTCTCACCCAGCCCGACCATAATCCCGCTCTTGGTCAGCACCAGCGGATCCATGCGGCGGGCGTTGGTCAGTGTGGCCTTCGTCCATTCGTAGCGATCCTGCGGCTGGACCTTGCGAAAGAGCCGGGGGACGGTCTCTACGTTGTGATTCAGGATTTCCGGCTGGGCGTCCATCACGATTTTGAGCGCGTCCTGATTGCCCTTGAAATCCGGAATCAGCACCTCAATGCTGCAGCCCGGCTGGAGTTGCCGGATGCGGCGGATGACCATGGCGAAGATCGGCGCGCCGCCATCTTTGCGCTCGTCGCGGTTGACGCTGGTGATCACGACATGGCGGAGGTTCATGCGCTGGACAGCTTCTGCGACGCGGTTCGGCTCCTGCCAGTCCATGGTATTCGGGCGGCCGGTCTTGATGTCGCAGAAGCCGCAGGAGCGCGTGCAGGTATCGCCCAGCATCAGGAAGGTGGAGGTTCCCGCCCCCCAGCATTCGCCGATGTTGGGGCACATCGCTTCCTCGCAGACGGTGTTCAGCGCTTTGGCGCGCATCAGTTCGCGCACCATCTCGTAGGTTTCGCCGGAAGGCGCGCGCACCTTGATCCACGGCGGACGGCGCTTTGGCCGGGTGGGGTCTTCAGCCCCGGGCGCGGGGATGTCATTGACATGGATAGAATCTGACACAGGTTACTCCAGTGAGTCGGCAGTGCTATGGCTGCTCGGATGAATTGTCCGGGGTGGCTTCCAGGCGCTGGAGCCAGCCCGGCGCGATTTTGCGGGCTGCCGCAAAGCCAATCGACAGCCCGATGATGGTGCCAATGGAGGCAATCCCGACCATTATATCCAGTTTGTGCTGGACCACATTGGAGATGATGCCGGCCCCCAGGGCGGTGCCAATCATGACACTGGGCAGGCGCTGGATGCCAAGCAGGGCCATCGTGAACAGGACCGGCAGGCGCGCCGCTCCGGCAATGAAATACGCCACATCCCCGGTGAGCATATTTACCGCGATCAGCGACCAGGGCTGGCGCTGGATGATCTTGACCAGGCGCCAGGGCGCGTCCAGCAGCCTGGGAAAGCGCCGGACGATATTCTCCAGGCCGATGCGCCGCACGATCAGGAAAATCACCAGGCCGGAGGATGACGCCGAGATGGTGGACAGGATATTCGTCTCCCAGAAGCCGAATGTGGCCCCGCCGATGATGTCCAGTGGCGCGCCGGGCAGCCAGGGGACGAACATCTGGGCGCTGTACAGCGCCAGGTAGAGCAGCACGCCCCACACGCCCGCTGCCTCCAGCGTGTTCTGGATCCGGTCTCGATCGCCGATCAGGGGCGCAAGCGCGAAGTACAGGCCAATCGACAGCGCGACGTAGATCACGATGATGGCGAGCCGTCCCCGGTCTTTGCCGGGCTTCGTGGAGGGTATTGCCTGGGGCTGGCGGTCAGGATTGTCAGTCATGCGCGGTTGTACCGGGTCTAGTCCAGGTCCAGATGCGAGCGGTCGCAGTACGGCGGCGTTTTGGTCTGCTTGCAGCGGCAGAGTTTGACCTGCCGGGTGCGATCAATGGTGAACTCCAGCGGGCTGAAAATGCCCTCTTCCCGGTGCGAGTTGTCACAGAACGGCTGATCCTGGGACTTCCCGCAGCGGCAAAACCAGTAAGTGCCCGGCTCCAGTTCGAGTGTGATCGGAGTCTTGAACGGGATTTCGGGCCTGGGATCGGACATTACAACGCTCCTTGCGTGAAGATGGCCTGTCAGTGCCACGGGCTCAAAGATACCACAATTTGGGCCGGAGTGGGGTAGCCGGGCGAACATTGCGTCCGGGTCTGGAGGCAGCGGCACAGGGAGCCAACGTCGCGCGGCCGGTGAGTTCGTCACGCACTCGGGGAGCCGGTACAATCCCCTCCGGCATCCTGTATTCCGTTCACTGATCAAGTCTATGCCTGACAACCCCTTTGCGGCTGAATTGCTGACCTGGTTCCGCGCCAACGCGGCTGACCTGCCATGGCGCCGCGCGCGCACGCCGTACACCGTGTGGCTGTCTGAGATCATGCTGCAGCAGACCCAGGTCGCCACGGTGACCGGCTATTTCGAGCGCTTTCTGGCGGCCTACCCTGACGTGCAGGCGCTGGCCGCCGCGCCGCTGGATGACGTCCTCAAGCGCTGGGAGGGCCTGGGATATTACAGCCGGGCGCGCAACCTGCACCGGGCGGCACGGATGATCGTGACGGAATGGGGCGGGCAGTTCCCGGATAACGCGGCTGCCCTGCAGCAGCTGCCGGGGATCGGGCGCTACACCGCCGGGGCCATCGCCAGCCTGGCCTTTGGCGAGGACGTGCCGGTGCTGGATGGCAACGTGATCCGCATCCTGGCGCGCCTGGATAACATCGCGGATGACATCCGCCAGCCGGCGGTGATCAGCGCCCTGTGGGAACGCGCCGCGGCGCTCGTCCCGCCCGGCCAGGCCGGGCCATACAACGAGGCGCTGATGGAACTGGGCCGCGTCATCTGCCGGCCGCGCCAGCCGCGTTGTGGCGCGTGCCCGGTGGCGGCGCACTGCCTGGCCCGGGCGGCCGGCACGCAGGAAGCGCGCCCGGTGAAGGCTCGGCGCGCGCCCACCCCACATTATGACGTGGTGGCCGGGGTCATCGAGGGCCAGGGCGCGCAGGCCGGGCGCATCCTGATCGCGCAGCGTCCCGCCGAAGGGCTGCTGGGCGGCCTGTGGGAGTTCCCCGGCGGCAAGCAGGAGGATGGCGAATCCCTGCCGGAGGCGCTGGTCCGTGAGCTGGAGGAGGAACTGGGGATTGGCGTGGAGGTGGGCGAGTTCATTGTCCAGGTGAAGCACGCCTTTACCCATTTCCGGATCACGCTGCACGCGTTCACCTGCCGGCATGTGCGCGGGGAGCCACAGGCGCTCGGAGTCGCCGGCTTCGCGTGGGTCACGCTGGCGGAGATGGACGGCTACGCCTTTGGCCGGGCCGATCAGCACGTCATCGCCGCGCTGCGCGAGCGCCCGCACCGCCTGCTGTGAGTGGGGGGTGCCGT
>CAZGYW010000458.1:0-3159 GCA_964530495.1 uncultured Anaerolineae bacterium | reverse complement strand
GGCGTGGCGCTGTGGAAGGAAGACATCTACTGGGAAGGGCCGCACGGCCAGGCACCGGCCGTCCAGCGCCTGGCGGACCTGCCAGCGCCGCTCAAGGAAGTGCCGCCGCTGGATACCGGCGGCACGGTGTGGGGCAGCCCGCTGGCGGTCAGCGCCCCGACTCCCACGCCGGAAGGCCCCGGCCCCGTCCACGGCGGCCCGGACTACCATTTCATTATCCTCGCGGCGGACATCCCCGCCGAGTGGTTCTTCCAGTCCGCGGAGCAGTACTGGGTGCGCTTCAAGCCAGTGTTGATCGACTCGCCGGTCCTCATCGCCAGCCTGCCGTACGACAAGACGCTGGCCGTGACGGTGATCACCCCGCCCGCCCAGGTGGAAACCTTCAACGCCCAAATCCGCGACCGCTGGCCCAACCTCTGGTACGATGTGATCACCGTCGAATCGCCCGCCGATCTCGTAGCCACGTTCGCTCAGAGAGTCAGCAGCGGGCGGCGGTTTGGTTAGGGGTTAGCGACCGATGCCGGACTGGAAGGCCCTGCGCCGCCGCCTGACATCCTTCACCCCGCCGACCTTGGGGGAGGCGCTGCGCTGGCTGGTGCGCCTGCCGCTGCGCCTGCTCAAATTCGTCGTCCTGCTGCCGTATAACCTGATCAAGTTCCTGGTGCACCTGCCGCGTAACATCTGGCGGGCCTGGACGGCGGGCGCGCGCGGCATCGTCCGGCTGGAGGGCTGGCTGGCCGTCGCCTGGGGGTACATCCGGGAGGCGCGGCGCTGGCAGCGCATCCTGCTCCCGCGGGAGACGGTCGTCCGGTTCCTGTACAGCCACCTGCATCCGCGCCGCGTCTGGCATGCGCTCTGCGCGTGGCGTCCCCGCCTGCGCCCGGCGCTGTGGGATGCCCGGCCGGGGCTGGCGGCGGTGCGCGGCGCGCTCAACTGGGCACGCCAGCTACGCCGCCACCGCTCCCGCTTTGAGGATATCGACGCCCTGCGCTCGATCCTGTATGCGGATGATACGGTGCTGGAGGAGGATCCGCTGCGCCCCACGCTCGGCCTGCGCGCGCGGCAGACAACGCTCAACCGGCGCCGCGGCGCACTGCTGCACGGGCTGGTCCGCTACAGCGGCGCGCAGCGCATAATCGAACTGGGCGCGGGCTATGGCATCTCCAGCCTGTACCTGGCCCGCGGCCTGGCCGACAACTATCCAACGCATACCTGCCTCCTGATCGCGCTGGAGCCGGACTCGAAGCGCGCCAGACACGTGACCGGCCACCTCCAGCGGCTGGGCTACCAGGACTTCACCGAGGTACGCCAGGGTGATCTGGAAAAAACGTTGAGCAAGGCACTTAAGGACGCCGCGCCGCTCAACCTGGCATTCATCAACATGCCAGCGACTGAGGAAGCGCTGCTGCGCGATTTCTCGCAGATCAAGCGCCACGCGCGCGCCGGGGCGCTGATCATCCTGACGGGCATCCACGCCTCACCGGCCAGGCACCATACCTGGACCGTCATCCGCCAGATGCCCCAGATCGCCGCCAGCGTTGACCTGTGGGAATGGGGCATCATCGTCATCGGCCGGGGGCCGGCGCTGCACCTCTGCGCCCGCCTGTAACCCGCTGGACGAACAGGACACCATGCATGTACTCGGAATGGCAGGCAATCAGCGTTGAGGTGGTAGACCCGTTTACGGACCCGGCGCTTCCCCGCGCCTTCACCTGGGAGGGCGCCTGGCTGCGCGTGACCGATCTCGGCCGCTGGTGGCAGGCCGAAGATGGCACCCACCGGCTGGTGCGGGTTCTGGATGGGCGCACGTTTGAGTTAGTGCTGGAACCCGGACCGCCGCTGGCACGCCTCGTCTCAGCGCCACCAGCGGCAGTCTAGCCCTCCGCTACCCGGAACGCCCCGTGGCGGCGTCATCCACCATCCACAGCACGCGGCCCCGTTCCGGCCGCACGATCTGCGCGGGCAGGACGCGCGGCTGGTATGGCCCGTAGAGCACCTGCTGCAGCCGCCTGGCCTTCTCCGCGCCAGACACCAGAAAGACGACTTCGAGCGCGGCATTAAGCACCGCCGGGGTCAGGGTGATGCGCCAGGCATCCAGCTTCTCCACGCGGTAGGCAGCCACCCACTGCCGCCCTTCGGTGATGACCGGCGCCCCGGGAAAGAGCGAGGCAGTATGGCCGTCCTCCCCCATGCCCAGCAACACCAGGTCAAAGCGGGCACGGCCCGGCGCGTCCGGTGGCTTGCGCCCGGTCATGAAGAACTGGCGCAGCAGCGCCTCGTACTCAGCTGCGGCGGTTGTGGGCGCGGCTTCCCCGTTGATGGGATGGATGTTCTTCTGCGGGATGGGCACCTGCGCCAGCAGCGTCTCGCGGGCCATCCGGTAGTTGCTGTCCGCGTGGTCAGGCGGCACAGCACGCTCGTCTCCCCAGAACACGTGAACCTGCGGCCAGTCGATCCGGTCGGCAAAGTCGCGGGACGCCAGCCGTTCGTAGAGCAGCCGCGGGGTTGACCCGCCGGACAGCGCCAGCGCGAAACGGCCGCGATCGGCAATCGCCTTGCGCGCGCACTCTACGACGTGGGTCGCGGCGGCCTCAGCCAGCGCCCGGGCATCCGCGTAAGTTCTGATCATGCTCATGCGCCACCCCCCGTACCGTCCTCAGCGTGATCAGCGCAGCCGTGCCACCAGCGCCTGCCACCCCGCTTCATCAACTCCTCCGCCGCGGCCGGGCCATGCGTCCCCGGTTCGTACCAGTCCAGCGACGGCACACCGGTCTGCTGCCAGTGAGCCAGCACCGGATCCACAAGGCCCCATGCCAGCTCAATTTCATCGCTGCGCGCGAACAGCGAGGCATCACCGTTGAGCGCATCGAGCAGCAGGCGCTCGTAAGCGTCCGGCAGCGTCACCGCGCCGAACGCCGACCGGTAGTGGAACTCCATATCCACGGGCCGCATCGCCTGGGCGGAATCCGGGACTTTGGCCTGAAACTTGAGGTGCAGCCCTTCGTCTGGCTGGATGCACAGCGCCAGGATGTTAGGGGTGAACTCCGCACCCTCCGGCAGGTCGAACATTACATGCGGGGGTGGCTGGAAGCGGACGATGATGGCGCTCGATAGATCGGAAGAGCACACGTCTGAACTCCAGTCACCGCTCATTATCGC
>CAZGYW010000457.1:0-3169 GCA_964530495.1 uncultured Anaerolineae bacterium | reverse complement strand
CCGCGCGATGACAGCTTCCGCCCGCTGACGGAAGACGGTGCCCGCCGGATGCAGCAGACGGCCAGGACGATTGCCGCCTTGAAGATTCAGCCGGATGCGATCCTGACCAGCCCGTGGACGCGCGCCCGCCAGACCGCGGACATCCTGGCGGAAGCGCTGGGCGTGGCGGTGACGGAAGACGCCGCTCTGGCGGAATTCGGGGTTGGGGCGCTGGCGACGCTGGTGGAACAGCATGCGGCAGCGCGCAGCCTGATGCTGATCGGCCATGAGCCGGACTTCAGCATCGTCATCGGCCAGATCATCGGGGGCGGGCAGGTGGAAGTGAAGAAGGGCAGCCTGATCCGGGTGGACCTGTACGCACAGCGGCCGCCGCGCGGTATCCTGGCCTGGGCCATCCCGCCGGCGGTGCTGACGCTGCGCTGAGGTCGGGTCAGATGGCCAGGCGGTAGAGCAGGCCGCGCCGCCGGGTGTACGCCTCAAACACGGCGTCATACAGCTCGGTGGGCTGGAACGGCTGGGGCAGGCACACATCCACCCGCGGCCAGGCGGCGTGGTAAACCGGCAGGTCGAGCACGCTGCCGGGGGTGTTGATCACCACCCCGGCGCTGTCCAGGCGCGGCTCCTCCGCCACGAAGCGGACGACCTCCATGCCGGGAACGCCTTCCATGTGGTGGTTAACCATGACCACGTCAACGCCCGGCAGCCGCCGCAGGACGGCAATCCCGTTGGCGCCCCCCACCGCCGTATGCACCTGGTGGCCGGCGCGCAGCAATATGGCCTGCAGGATGCGCAGGACATCTTCGTTGTTGTCAATACACAGGATGCTGAAGCGCGTTGTCATGAACATGATGTTGTTCCCGTGCAATCCCCTTTTGTGAACCTGTTTAGCACAGATTGGGCAAAATGCAAAATGAGTCAGGGCGCGCTAACCTTAAATTTTCCCGCAGCCAGGTTGCCGGCGGCCCGGCCGGGTGCTTCACCCGCTGCGGGCTGGCCGCTGCGCTGCGCAGGTTGCAGATGCAGACCGCGCAAAGGTTGGTATACTTGTGAACAGGGGAGCAGGCAGGCGCCAGGCCGGGCGGGGGTGCGGCCCCGCGCGCCTTCCGCCGGCAGACTGCCAGCCCACCAATCACGCCTGTTGTGCGCAAAAAGGGTTGATCGTTGTGAGCAAATGCCCCAATTGCCAGCGCGAGAACGCGGAAGGCGCCATTCTGTGTGATTTCTGCGGCTATGTGATCGATCCGGCAGCGATCGCGCAGGTGACCGAAACGCGCGACCTGGGGGAAGGCGAGCGCGGCCAGAACCAGCCGCGCTGGGGCTCGGCCCGCTTTGACGAAAAAACCCTGCTCGTGCTGCGCATCGTCCATTCCGGACACATCATCCGCGCCAACGTCCACACGGAAGGCGGGACCGTCCTGGGCCGCTACAACCCGGCGACCGACACCAGCCCTGAAGTTGACCTGACCGGCTACGATGCTGAGAAATTCGGGGTGTCGCGCCAGCATGCGCGCTTGAGCATCGTGGATGGCTCACTCTACGTCACCGACCTGGACGCCCCCAACGGGACGTACCTCAACAGCCTGCGCCTGACCGCGCTCCAGCCGCGCATCCTGCGCGATGGGGACGAGATCCGGCTGGGCAAGCTCCGCATCCAGATCACGTTCATCGACATGCTTGACGAATCGGCCGCTGAGGAGCAGTAAACCGCCGCACGCCCCCGATCGAGCCATGAACCTGCCCGCGGCAGGCCGCTTCAGGCGCCGGTTGCGCCTGTTCAAAGCCGCGTTCCGCCTGGCGACCGGATCGCCCATCATCCGCCACCAGCATGCGAACTTCCGTCACCGCCGCCCAGCGGCCACAGCCCACCCCCGCCGAGACCGTTCACTCCAGCCCGGTCGGGGTGCTGCTGGTCGTCCTGGGTGCGCTCTGCTTCAGCACGTCCGTGATCTTCATCCGCCAGCTCAGCGGGCTAAGCCCGATGGCGATCTCGTTCTACCGCAGCCTCTTCGCGTTCCTGTTCTTCTGTGCGCTGCTGTTCCGCTACCCGGAGGCGCTGCGCCTGCGCGCTTACCGCCACCACGTCCCGCTGCTGATCGGGCTGGGGGCGGCAATGGCGATCACCGCCAGCCTGTACACCTACGCCGTCCAGCGCACGACTGCCTCCAACGCCCAGCTGCTGGTCAACACCTCGCCGCTGTACATGGCCGTGCTGGCGCCCTGGGTACTCAGGGAAGCGCGTCCGCGCTGGACGTGGGTCGGGCTGGCCCTGGCCGCGATCGGGATCGTGCTGATCACGACTCCCGGCGGAAGCGGGCCGGCCCCGATGCTGCTCAGCGGCGTGCTGGCGGCCCTGCTGGCCGGGCTGACCTACACGCTGACGATGGTCGTCGGCCGGATCGTGCGGGCGGAGGTCAGCGGGTTCACCCAGATCTTCTGGGGATCGGGTGTGATGGCGCTGGTGCTGCTGCCGTTCGCGCTGGCGTCAGGGCTGGGGGCGGCGGGCGGGCAGTGGCACCTGCTGGTCCCGATGGGCGTGATCTCGCTGGGGCTGTCCTACCTGCTGCTCTTCCTGGGGCTCAAGCGCTGCAGCGCGCAGGTGGTGAGCGTGGCCGCGCTGATGGAACCGGTCTTCGGGACGCTGTGGGGCGTCCTGCTGCTGGGGGAGCCGCTCTCGGCCGCCGGGGCGCTGGGCGCCGGCCTGATCCTGGGGGCGATCATCCTGATCTCGCGCTAACGCCGTTTACTGGCAGTTGATCGGGCTGTTGTCCACCTGGAGCAGCAGCGCGGCATTGCCGGAGATTGGGCGCGTGCCGTACAGCCCGCGCAGATTGACGACCAGCAGGTAGTCGCCCGGCGCGGTCTGGCTCACGTCAGCGTAGATCGTCACCCGGTCACCGAAGCGCGCTTCCGCCGTGGACGTGAACACCTGTGGCAGCCCCGGCGCCGGGGCGTTCTGCGGCTCTACGCTGAAGCTCACCGCCGCCGGCCAGCCGGTATTGAGCACCTCGAACTCTCCCACTGTGACTACCCGCGGGCAGAAGGCCGCGATGGCGTACGTCCATTGCCCATCCTGAGTAACGGGCGGGGCGTCAAGCCCTTCCGGCGGGATGGGGCGCGTTTCCACCAGATCGGAAGAGCGTCGTGTAGGGAAAGAGTGTAGGATAGGGTG
>CAZGYW010000456.1:0-3174 GCA_964530495.1 uncultured Anaerolineae bacterium | reverse complement strand
GGTGCATGGCGGGTTTTGCCGGACGGGCGTACAATCAGGACACTATGATCACCTTGCCGGCTCAAGTCTATCTCTGAATGACCTACCCACAGCACTCTGTCATCAGCCGTCATCAGCGCCAGCGGTTCGTTTGCCCTCGGTGTGTGGGCTGTAACCCCGTTCGCAGCGGAGTCGACTACAGTGCTAATCTTCTGGCTAGAGATGCCTGCGCAGTACCTCGAATGGCAGGGAGCCCAGTGGAACAAGACCGGCACCTGAATACCTGAGCGTCCGGATGGCGTACCGGAGACCAGCGAGTGACGCCGCTGATGCAGGCGCCCGGTACGACAGAGAAAGTGAGCGCGACCATGAGGTTTCCAGAGGGCTTTGTCTGGGGAGCAGCTGCGGCATCCTACCAGATCGAAGGCGCCGCGTTTGAGGATGGCAAGGGCCTTTCGGTGTGGGATGATTTTTCTCACTGGGAAGGCAAGGTCTGGCAGGGCGATACCGGCGATGTGATCTGCGATCACTATCACCGCTACCGGGAAGATGTCGCGCTGATGAAGTCGATCGGGCTGCACGCGTACCGGTTCTCGATTTCATGGCCGCGCGTATTGCCCGATGGCGCCGGGCAGGTCAATGCTGCCGGCCTTGGCTTCTACGACCGGCTGGTTGACGAGCTTCTGGCGGCGGGGATCACGCCTTACGCCACGCTATTTCACTGGGATTATCCGTTTGAGCTTTACTGCCGAGGCGGGTGGCTGAACCCGGATTCCTCCGCATGGTTCGCCGACTACACGGGCGTGATGGCGAACAAGCTGGGCGACCGCGTCAAACACTGGATGACGCTTAACGAGCCAGCTGTTTTTGTGGTTATTGGCCATGAAGAAGGCCGGCATGCCCCCGGTGTGAAGCTGCCGTTCAACCAGATTCTGCGGATTGCCCACAATGCCCTGCTGGCTCATGGCAAGGCCACCCAGGTGCTGCGCGCGGTGGTCCCGGGGGCGGTGATTGGCGCGGTTAACGCGTCTACCACTGCGATTCCGATGACGGACACTCCGGCAGACATTGAGGCGGCGCGGCAGGTTACTTTCGCGATCACGAACGAGAATCTCTGGCACCACAACTGGTGGAGCGATCCCATGCTGAAAGGCGAATATCCCGCGGATGCGCTGGCGCTCTTCGGCGCGAAGATGCCGGCGATCAAGCCTGGCGACATGGAGACCATTCACCAGCCCCTGGACTTCTACGGTATGAACGTCTACCACGGTCCGTACGTGCGGCAGGGCGCAGATGGCAAGCCGGAGGTGACGACCTGGACCCCGGGGCACCCGGTTACTCACAACAACTGGCTGGTCACGCCGGAAGCGTTGTACTGGGGTCCGCGCTTCATGTGGGAGCGTTACCGGCTGCCGGTGGGCATTATGGAGAATGGCCTGGCCAGCATGGACTGGGTGGCCCTGGATGGCAAGGTGCATGACCAGCACCGGATCGACTTCACGCAGCGCAATCTGCTCCAACTGGGGAAGGCTGCCGCGGATGGCGTGGGCCTGCATGGCTATTTCCACTGGTCGATCCTGGACAACTTCGAGTGGGCGGAAGGCACTCACCATCGTTTTGGCATGGTCTATGTGGACTACGCCACTGGCAAGCGCACGCTCAAAGATTCTGCATTCTGGTACAAGGATGTGATCGCCAGTCATGGTGCGTCTCTGGTCACCGGTTAGGGCAGGGCATATCGGAGGCCGGCCAATGGCCCGACGTTTTGCAGCGCGGCTCTGGATAGGGAGAAGGCCATGC
Source organism: uncultured Anaerolineae bacterium (assembly GCA_964530495.1). Classification (GTDB taxonomy): domain Bacteria; phylum Chloroflexota; class Anaerolineae; order Aggregatilineales; family Ch27; genus CAZGYW01. Next base: position 1,395 of record CAZGYW010000456.1, on the reverse strand, counting down.
TGGCAAAGGTGACATCCTGCGCGGTGGTGGGGCTGGACGGGATCCCCGTGACGGTTGAGGTCGACTACTCACCCCAGGCAGGACAGCCGCAGTTTAACATCGTAGGGCTGCCCGGCTCCGCGATCAAAGAGAGCCGGGAGCGCGTACGGTCGGCCATTAAGAATAGCGGCCTGAAGTTCCCGTTCAAGCGCTACACGGTGAACCTGGCCCCGGCCAACATCCCCAAGGACGGGCCAGCCTACGATCTGCCAATCGCCATCGGGGCGCTGGCCGCGACCGACCAGACACCGCTGGAGGCGCTCGAAGGCGCGATGTTCATCGGTGAGCTTTCGCTGGATGGCGAACTGCGGCATGTGAAGGGCGTGATCTCGTGCGCGTACGCGGCCCAGAAGGAAGGGCTGACGACGATTTTCGTCCCGGAGGCGGATGCCCCTGAAGCGGCCCTGATCCCGGACATCGACGTGATCCCGGTGCCGTCGCTGGGTCACCTGGTGGAGCATCTGTACGGCATGCGGATCATCCCGGCCTTCCGGCGGGATGCGATTCCGCAGGTCAGCGAAGCCGACCTCCTGCAGGGGCTGGTTGATTTTGCCGAGATCAAGGGCCAGGAGCATGTCAAGCGCGCGCTGGAGGTGGCGGCCGCCGGCGGGCATAACGTGCTGCTCTCCGGGCCGCCCGGTTCCGGCAAGACACTGATGGCGCGCGCGCTGCCGGGCATCCTGCCCACGATGACGCTCAACGAGGCGCTGGAGGTCACCCGTATCTACTCCGTGGCAGACCTGCTGCCGGGCGATTCGCCGCTGTTGCGTGCGCGGCCCTTCCGCGCGCCGCATCACACGATCAGCGAGGCAGGGCTGGTGGGCGGTGGGCGGGTGCCGCGGCCCGGTGAGGTGACGCTGGCCAATCGCGGGGTGCTGTTTCTGGACGAGTTCGGTGAGTTCGGACGGTCGGCCCTGGAAGTAATGCGCCAGCCAATCGAGGATAAGCGGGTCACGATCAGCCGGGCGAACGGCACGCTGACCTTCCCGGCCAGTTTCATGCTTGTGGCGGCGATGAATCCCTGCCCGTGCGGGTACTACGGCGATCCTTCGCATGAGTGCACGTGCAGCCCGGGCCAGATTCGCCGCTACCAGCAATCGATCTCCGGCCCGCTGCTGGACCGGATCGACATCCATGTGGATGTGCCCCGGGTCGACTACGAGAAGCTGACCAGCAACGTGCAGGGTGAGTCGTCGGCAGCCATCCGCGCGCGGATCGAGGCGGCCCGCGAACGGCAGCGCCGCCGCTTTGCCGATGTACCCCATGTGCATGCCAATGGCGAAATGGGGCCGGGGGACATCCGCAAGTATTGCCGCCTGACGCCGGAGGCGGAACGCCTGCTGAAGGCGACCCTGC
>CAZGYW010000455.1:0-3177 GCA_964530495.1 uncultured Anaerolineae bacterium | reverse complement strand
GCCACCGGGCTGCGCAGCAGCACCAGCCCATCCGCGATGCCGATTACGACCAGCAGCCCGGCCAACTCGCCCAGGCCGCCGAGGATTGGCCGCGGCTCCGGCCGGATCCACACCGAGGCGTTGAAGGCGGGCAGCAGGATCGTGATCATGGTGACGCCCACCAGCGAACCGGTGATCAGGCGCAGCCAGTTGGCCGGCTCATAAATCCCCTCGAAGCCGGGGAAGAGATGGAAGTAGCTGTTCACGCCGTCCACGCCCACCAGCACGACGAACAACCCGAGCACGACCAGCACCCGGCGCGGCGCGAAACGGCTGGCCCGCGCCCGGCGGCCCGCCAGCAGCAGGCCAGCGCTGACCACCACGCCCATATAGATGCCGGTGCAGCGCGCGCAGAGGGGCAGCGGCTCGCCATTCAGGAGGAACGAGCGCTCCGGAATCTGGTGGCAGATGGCGTAGCCGATGGCATCCGGTTTGGCGGCCAGGCCACCCGGCGTGCCCAGCCACCACAGGGCCATGATCAGGCCGGCCACGGCGAGCACCAGCGCAATCACGGCGCGTGAATGCGGACGCGGCCCGGTGGGTGGGCTCGGGAATGGATCGGGCGGGGCGGGGCGGACTTGTGCTTCCGGCGTTGGATGTGGCATGATTGTCTGTGCAGTGCGGCGAATGGCTGCGCTGTGGCGGATTATACCACGTGGGAGTCCGCCTTCTACGGCTGGTAAGCACTCCAGAGGGTGAGGCATGCGCTACTTGATCACGGGCGGGGCGGGGTTTCTGGGCGCGGCGCTGGCCAACCGCCTGGTGGAAAATGGGCATGACGTGCGCGTGCTGGATGACCTGAGCAGCGGGGATGCGACCCGGCTCCTGCCGGGTGTGGCCTTCACCCGGGGCGATGTCTCCGATGTGCCGAGCCTGTGGACGCTGCTGCACGACGTGGAATGTGTGTATCACATGGCGGCGCGGGTGCATGTGCCGGAGAGCTACCAGTACCCACGCGAGTACAACACCGTCAATGTGGGCGGGACGGTCAGCGTGCTGGAAGCGATGCGCGATGCCGGGGTCAAGCGGGTGGTGCTGGCTTCCTCCGGCGCGGTATATGGCGAACAACCCACCCAGCCGGTGACCGAGGATATGCCGCCCAACCCCGGCTCGCCCTACGCGGTCAGCAAGATCGCCGCCGAATACTACGTGCGCACGATCGCGATGCTGTGGGGAATTGAAGCGGTGTGTCTGCGCATCTTCAACGCCTACGGGCCGGGCCAGCCGCTGCGAGCCTCCTTCCCGCCCGTGATCCCGTTCTTCCTTTCGCGCATCCTTGGCGGGGGCAGCGTGATCGTGCATGGGGACGGCAACGACACCCGCGACTACGTGTACGTTGAGGACGTGGTGAACGCACTGGTGGCGGCCTCCACCGCGCCGGGCCTGGATCGCCAGATCATCAACATTGGCAGCGGGGTGGAAACCAGCGCCCTGGCGCTGATGCATCTGATCGAGCGCATCACGGGCAAGGAAGCGCGCCCGCTGTTCGCCAAGGCCCCGGATGGCGCTTCGCGGCTGTGCGCCGATCTGACCCGGGCGCGCGCGGTGCTCGGCTACCAGCCCGCGGTCGGGCTGGAAGAGGGCCTGCGCCTGACGCTGGCCCGCGACCCGCGCTTCAGCCATCAGGCGCCGCCTCCCCTATGACCGATCACGAGACGATCATTCAGGACGACCGTTCCGCGACCGGCGCGCTGTCCGGGCGCGGGGTAGCGCGCGCCGCGCTGCTGGTGATGGTGGCTTACGTCGCCAGCGGGGTGCTGGGCCTGGTACGCCAGATGCTGCTCGGCGCGGCCTACGGCGCCACGCTGGAGCTGGACGCGTTCCTGGCGGCGACCCGCGTGCCGGAGCTGCTCTTCAACCTGATCGCGGGTGGCGCGCTCGGATCGGCCTTCATCCCCGTCTTCACCACCTTCCTGACGAAAGATGACCGCGAGGGCGCGTGGCGGCTGGCCGGGACGGTCTTCGCGCTGCTGATGCTGGTCTCGATCGCGATCGCGGCGGTGACGTACGCCCTCGCGCCGGGCGTGGTGCGGAGCGTGCTGCTGCCCGGTGACACGCCGGAGAAGCAGGCGCTGGCGGTGGATTTGCTGCGCGTGATGCTCAGCACGGTGGCGATCTTCGGGGCCAGCGGGCTGCTGATGGGCATCCTCAACGCGCATCAGCACTTCTGGCGCCCGGCCTTCGCCATGAGCCTCTACAACCTCGGCATCATCGGCGGGGTGATCTTCCTGACACCGTCAATGGGCATTCGGGGCGTGGCCTGGGGCACGGTGATCGGGGCGCTGCTGCACCTGGGTATCCAGTTGCCGCAACTGCGCCGCATCGACGCGCGCTGGCGGCCGTCCTTCAACCTGCGGACGCCGGGCGTGGTCAGAGTGCTGGCGCTGATGGTCCCGCGGATCGTCGGCCAGGCAGTCATCCAGATCAATTTCGTCGTGATCACGGCTCTCACCTCCTACATGGTGGATGGCGCGCAGGTCAGCGTGATCACGGCCTTCACGCTGATGTTCACCGTGCTGGGCGTGCTGGGCCAGAGCATCGGCACGGCGGTCTTCCCGACGCTCTCCGCGCTGGCTGCGGCGGCGGACTGGCCCGCCTTCCGGCGCACGCTGGGCGGCACGCTGCGTGGGGTGCTGTTCCTGGCGATCCCGGCTACGGTGGGACTGGTCGTCCTGGCCGGGCCGCTGGTGACGGCGCTCTTCGAGCGCGGGGAATGGCAGCCGGAAGCGACCGCCGGGACCGCCTGGGCGCTCCAGTTCTTCGCGCTGGGGCTGGTTGGCCACGCTCTGCTGGAGCTGCTGGCGCGCTCGTTTTACGCGCTGCACGATACCTGGACGCCCGTGATCGTGGGCGTAATCACGATGCTGCTCAACGTCGCGCTGGCGCTCGCGCTGATGCGCGTCATTGGAGAGCCGGACAGCCTGGCGCGCGGGTCGTTCGCCGGGCTGGCGCTGGCCATGAGCCTCTCGACGGCGGTGGAGGCAACGACGCTCTGGATTCTGCTGCGGCGGCGCGTCGGCGGGCTGGATGGCGGGCGGGTGTGGGGACGGGCCTGGCGCGCGGGCCTGGCCGCCGCCGCGATGGGCGGGGCGGTGTGGGGTGTTATGACCGTGCTGGCCGGCTGGTCGGCATGGATCA
>CAZGYW010000454.1:0-3180 GCA_964530495.1 uncultured Anaerolineae bacterium | reverse complement strand
TAGCATCATCGTGGACCAATGCGCCTATCCGTCGTATTCATTCAACAAAGCCATTTGCGATTGTGATCCGTAACTGCTAGACTCACCTGTCGTCAACTTGCCAGTTCGGAGAAAGCGCATCTCGTTGCGCGGCCATGAGCGATCGCTATCTCATTGTCGGCCTCGGAAACCCGGGTCGTCAGTACGCTGCCACCAAACATAACGTCGGCTTCATGTGCCTGGATGCCCTTGCCAATGCGCACGGCCTCACCTTTGACAGGAAGCAGGGCAAAGCCTTGCTGGCCACCGGCACAATCGTGGGCAAGCCGGTACTACTTGCCAAACCTCAGAGCTTCATGAATCTCAGCGGCGATTCTGTAAGCGCGCTTACAGGTTTCTACAAGATCCCGCCGCACAACCTTCTGGTTGTGTTTGATGATCTGGATCTTCCGGTAGGCACCCTACGGATTCGCGGCTTCGGGGGCTCCAGTGGGCAAAAAGGCATGAAGCACATTATTGAGCGAATCGGGACTCAGGCCTTCAGCCGCATCCGCTTCGGAATCGGCCGGCCTCCCGGACGCATGGACCCGGCTGCGTACGTCCTGCTGCCGTTTGCGGATGGTGATGAGCGTATTCTGGTGGAGGAGACAATTGGGCGTGCTGTGAAGGCAATCGAGCTCTGGCTGGCCGATGGCATCGACCGGGCGATGAACGCATGCAACGGGAGTGCCCAGGACATCGCTCACCGGCAGGGAAGCACCTCGCAGACTCGGCCAGGCTCTGCACCCCCCGACGCTGCCAATGCAGAAATACCAGGAAAATCGATCGGTGAGCAGTAGGGACCGAATTCACCATGCAACTTGATGCCTTTGTCGACCTCCTCACACGGCAGCTTCCGTTCACCGAGCTCGTGCAACAACTTCGGGCCGGCAGCATGCCCACCAATATGGGGGTTCTGACTGCCGCCCGGCCTTTGCTCACCATGGCCCTGGCCTCTGCGCTGGAACGCCCGATCATCTATGTAGCCAGTCGGGTCAACCGCGCCTACAATGTTGCAGAACAGCTTCCGGTCTGGGACAGCCAGCGGCCTGTGCTTCGCTTCGCTGAACCCGGCCCGCTATTCTACGAACATGCGCCCTGGTCAGACACGACAATCCGCTCCCGGTTAGCGGTTCTCGCTGCACTGTGCCCTCCCCCCCTTCAAGCGCGCACGGCGAATCCGGTCGTCGTCACTTCAGCGCGCGCCCTGATGCAAAAAACCTTGCCGGTACGCGAATTCCGCGCCGGCTCTCGCACACTGAAGCGCGGAACTGAGACTGATCCAGAGAAACTGATCACCATCCTGATCGGTCTCGGCTACGAGCCGACGACGATCACAACAGCCCCCGGTGAATTCAGCCGCAGGGGTGGGATTGTGGACATCTATCCTTCAGCAGCGCTGGAGCCGGTACGCCTGGAGTTCTTTGGCGACGAGATTGAGAGCATTCGCCATTTTGATCCCGCCACGCAGCGATCCGAACAGGAGGTCGAAAGCGTTGTCATAACCCCGGCGCGAGAGGCCCTGCCAAAGCTGACAACGTCGCTGGCGGATCAGCTGTCAGCCTGGTTCGCGCAAAGAAGGGAAACCACAGACGATGGCGGACTTACGCATGAGAATGCTGCGGCTCTGGCCGAGCAACTGGCATTTCCCGAGCTCGAATTCTACCTGCCTTACCTGTATAGCCATCCAGCCGGGCTAACCGACTACGCCCCGGATGATGCGCTGGTTATCGTTGATGACTGGCAGGAACTGCGCGATACGGTTGAAGACATTGAGGCCCAGGCCATTGCCCTGGCCGAGGAAAAACGCAACACTAACGAACTCCCGCCAGATTATCCCCTGCCTTACCTGACCTGGGATGACATCCTTGATGGTCTGTCTTCCAGAGTAGTGCTCCACTTCGGTGACGCGAGCGATCCGGAGGCAACGGACTTGCCTGTTGCCCTTGATCGCCTGTTCAACCCGGGGCCCCGTTTTGCCGGCCAGCTCAAGTTGTTCATCGATTACCTGGTTGAGTTACAGCTCAAAGATGAACCGGCTGTAGTTGTCACACGCCAGGCTCAACGCCTGGCCGAGCTATGGGGTCAACAGGATAGTTTTCTGCCACCTTCAGCCATCATTCAGGATCCAGCCCTCGCTGGCAACCTGCAATTCGTTGAGGGCACCCTGGCAGAGGGTTGGACCCTGCGTCAGCCCGAAGGCAAGATCCACTTGCTTACTGATGCGGAAATCTTCGGCTGGCAGCGGCCAGAGGCACGCCGCCTGCACCGCGCCCGCCCCAAAACTCCGGAAGCCTCATTTGCTGACCTGCAACCAGGCGATTACGTGGTCCACGTGGAGTACGGGATCGGCCAGTTCGAAGGATTGCGCAAGCGCACGATCAACGGTGACGAGCGCGAATACCTGGTCATCCAGTACGCTGGCACCGATCAGCTCTTCGTTCCCATCCACCAGGCAGATCGGCTGGCCCGCTACGTTGGCAGCTCGGATGCAGCACCGGGGTTAAGCCGATTGGGAACGCCAGACTGGTCGCGTGTCAAGGAAACCGCGCGCAAGGCGGTTGAGGAAATCGCCAGGGAACTGCTGGAACTCTATGCCCGGCGCGCCAGCGTCAGGGGGCATACCTTCAGCGCGGATACCCCCTGGCAGCACGAACTGGAAGCTTCGTTTCCATATATCGAAACCGACGACCAGCTCCGGGCGCTGGCAGAAGTCAAGCAGGACATGGAACGCTCCCAGCCAATGGATCGCCTGATCTGTGGTGACGTCGGCTACGGCAAGACTGAGGTCGCGCTCAGGGCTGCGTTCAAAGCAGTCATGGATGGCAAGCAGGTGGCGATGCTGGTCCCCACAACGGTGCTCGCTCAGCAGCATTTCAACACGTTCACCCAGCGCCTCGCGCCCTTCCCGCTAAAGGTGGAGATGCTCTCCCGGTTCCGCGATCGTCAAGAGCAGAGAACGATACTGTACCAGCTGGCAGAAGGCGGCATCGACATCATCATTGGCACTCATCGGCTGCTCCAGGACGACGTTCAACTCAAAGATCTGGGGCTTCTGATTATCGATGAGGAACAAAGGTTCGGCGTCACCCATAAAGAGACGCTCAAGCGGATGCGTACTGAAGTGGATGTGCTGACCATGACGGCCACCCCCATCCCGCG
>CAZGYW010000453.1:0-3194 GCA_964530495.1 uncultured Anaerolineae bacterium | reverse complement strand
GATCCGTACATCTCGTCGCTGGGCCTGTTCGTGACGCCGGAGGCTGATACTGAAGCCGTGATGGCGGCATTGAGGACGGAGACCCTGGCCGGGGAAGACCTGTTTGTGCGCAGCAACCGCGCCCTGCGGGACAGCGCGCTGGAGGTCTTTGAGCGCACCTTCGCAATCACGGCCGCGCTGCAGCTGCTGGCGACCATCGTGGCGTTCATCGGCATCCTGAGCGCCCTGCTCTCGCTCCAGCTGGAGCACAGCCGCGAATACGCCGTGATGCGCGCCAACGGCCTCACCCCGCGTCAACTCTGGCAGCTCACCCTCACCCAGACCGGCCTGATGGGTATCACCGCCGGGCTGCTCGCCACGCCGATCGGGCTGGCGCTGGCCTTCGTGCTGATTGAGGTGATCAACGTGCGCTCCTTCGGGTGGAGCATGCAACTCGCGTTCACGCCGGGCGAGTTCGCCGGGGCCTTCGCCATCGCCGTGCTCGCCGCCCTGCTGGCCGGGGTCTACCCCGCCTGGCGCCTGGCCCGCATGCAGGTCACGGAAGGACTGCGGATGGAGTAGAGAAAGACTCGCCAAAATCCCCTCATTCCACCATACTAAGGGCACTAGTACCAGGTAAATCGAGGGGGAGCCGATGTTCACGAAGGGTCAGGAATACCGCCGGCGGGACCTGCATAACCTCTACGGAGGGCAGACGCAGGGGGGAATCAGTACACCTTCCGAGCACAACATGATTTTCCTCTTTAGCAGCCCGTCCGGAGAAGAGTACGGCTACAACGATGGCTGGCGAGAGGACGGTATCTATCTGTATACCGGTGAAGGCCAGCTAGGAGATATGCAGTTTGAACGCGGCAATGCTGCGATCCGCGACCATCTGGCTACAGGTAAGGAATTGCACCTTTTTGAGCGAAGTCAGAAGAGTCACGTGATCTATGTAGGTCAAATGGTTCTGCAGGGCTATCAATACAGGAGTGGACCTGACAGGAAAGATAACATCCGCCAGATAATCGTCTTCGAACTCAAGCCCGTTGACTGAGCGCGCTTGCCGCACCACCCGCCTCCGGCTAGAATCCGGGGCATGAGCGCATCACACCCCCTCCCCCCAATCGTCCTCCTGACCGACTTCGGCACGCAGGACGCCTATGTCGGTATGCTGAAGGGCGTCATCCAGCGCACCTGCCCCGGCGCACCCATGATCGATCTCACCCACGCCATCCCGCCGCAGGACATCCGCCAGGCGGCATTCGTGCTGTGGACGGCCTACCGCTACTTCCCGGCGGGCAGCGTCTTCCTGGCGGTCGTTGATCCGGGTGTTGGCTCCGAACGGCGGCCGGTCGCCATTGAAGCGGGAGGCTTCCGCTTCGTGGGACCGGACAACGGTGTCTTCGATGAGGTACTGGCCGAACTGGGGGACTGGCAAGGGGTCGCCATCGACCCGGCCGTGATCGCCCTGCCGGAGGGCCTGACCGCCACCTTTCACGGGCGCGACCTGTTCGCGCCGGCGGCCGCGCGCCTTCTTGCCGGGGAGCCGCTTGCAGCGCTGGGCGCGTCGCTGGAAACGCTGGTCACCCTCAAGCCCGCCCGTTTCGAGGTGACCGACCTCACGATTGAAGGCGAGATCATCCTGATTGACCATTTCGGCAACGGCATCTCCAGCATCGGCGCGTGCCGCTGGCAGGCGGACGGCACGCTCCGCCTGGAGCCGCGCTTCCACCCGGACCTGCAACCGCTGACACTGAACCCCGATCGGGTCAGGGTCACCGTGGCGCGCTACCATCTCCCGCGCATTGCGCGCACCTATGCCGAGGTTGAACCGGGCCATCCAATCGCTCTGATTAGCAGCTCCGGCCAGCTGGAGATCGCCGTCAACCAGGGCAGCGCGCAATCCCACCTGGACCTGGCACCCGGCAGCCGGATCACCATTCACCGCGACTAGGCGCACACCCGCCCGCCTCCCACAGGAGCGTACCATGGACCAGTTTGTCATTCAGGGCGGCGTCCCGCTCAGGGGCGAAGTCACCGCCAGCGGCAACAAGAACGCGGCGCTCAAGATGCTCCCCGCCTGCCTGCTGACGGACGAGCCGATCACGCTGCGCAATGTGCCGGATATTGCCGATGTGCGCATCACGGCCCAGTTGCTGGAAACCATCGGCGCGCAGATCGACATCATTGATGCGCACACCTGGCGGCTGCACACGCCGGAAATCCGCGTCACCGACCTCCCGCCGGAGAAAGCCAGCCTGATCCGGGGCAGCATCGTGCTGGCCGGGCCGCTGCTGGCCCGCGCCGGAACGCTCCGGCTGCCCGTCCCCGGCGGGGACGTGATCGGCAAGCGGCGGCTGGATACTCACATCCTCGCCCTGGAAAAGCTCGGCGCGCGCATCACCTACGCCGATGGCGCCTTTACGATGACGGCAGCGGATGGCCTGCGCGGGGCGAATATCCTGCTGGACGAGGCCAGCGTCACCGCTACCGAGAATGCGATCATGGCGGCTGTGACCGCGCGCGGCACGTCCATGATCCACAACGCCGCGTCCGAGCCGCATGTCCAGAACCTGTGCCACATGCTGAACGCGATGGGCGGGCAGATTGAGAACATCGGCTCCAACACGCTGGTGATTCACGGGGTGGAGCGCCTGCGCGGCGGTGAGCACCGCATCGGCGCGGACTACCTGGAGGTCGGCAGTTTCATCGGCGCGGCGGCCGTGACCGGCGGCGAGATCACGATCCGCGAGGCCGATCCGGAGCACCTCGACATGATCGCGCTGGTTTTCCGCAAGCTGGGCGTCCAGTGGGAAGTACGCGGCAATGACCTGTTCGTGCCCGCCGGGCAGGACCTGACGATCCAGCGCGATCTGGGCAACCGCCTGCCGGAGGTCAAGGCCCAGCCCTGGCCGGCCTTCCCCTCCGACCTGATGAGCATCGCGCTGACGGTTGCCACCCAGGCGGCCGGCTCCGTGCTGTTTCACGAGTGGATGTATGATGGGCGTTTCTTCTTCACCGATAAGTTGATCGGCATGGGCGCGCGGATCGTGCTGTGCGATCCGCACCGGGCGCTGGTGCACGGCCCCACCGCCCTGCACGCCGTTCCCACCATCTCCAGCCCGGACATCCGCGCGGGCATGGCGATCCTGCTCGCGGCACTGGCCAGATCGGAAGAGCACACGTCTGAACTCCAGTCACGAGATTCCATC
>CAZGYW010000452.1:0-3194 GCA_964530495.1 uncultured Anaerolineae bacterium | reverse complement strand
CTTCCCTCATTTTGGGGGCAAGGGGCCGCAACCGAATGGTTGCGGGGGATGGGGGCTACACCCGGCACACAGGCATGACAGGTGCCAGACGATCCGGGTCCTGACAACTTTCGGGCGGCTCGCGAGCCGCCCGTACAGATCGAGTGCGCTTGCGAAGGGCTTTGAATTCAGGTCGTCAGCTGTCCCCATGCTCTCCCGTTTGAGGTGTCGCGCCCCTTACTGCTTCGCAGCCGCCGCCAGCCGGGTGAACAGGTCGCGGAAGATCGGGTCGCGGTGGATGTATCCCACATAACGCTGGAAGTGTCGCGCCGGATCGACCGACCAGGTGAGCTGGTCGGTCACCACCGGGCTGTGCACCAGGACGGTTTCCAGTGCGGCGGTGTTGACCAGATACGCGATGGCGGCGATATCCCAGATGACCTTCGACCACCCGAAATGATCGCTTGAGTATCCCGCAAAAGTGTCGGCCAGGTAGTCCCCGATCGCGCCCTGCCCGCGCACGAAACGCTCGATCTCCGGCACGCTGGTCAGCAGGTGGGAGGTCACGCCCATGCACGGGATGTGCACCAGTGGCACGCCGCTGTCGAACACCAGCCGCGCGGCCTGCACATCCTGGGCCAGGTTGAATTCGCGTGTATCCGGCCAGTGCAGGGCGTGCCCGCCCAGCCACACCACCACGATCTTTGCGATGATGCCGGGGTCGAGCAGGCAGGCCGAGGCTACGTTCGTGATCGCGCCGATGGCGACCACGTACAGCATCTCCCCCTCCGGCACCGCCCGCGCCCGCGCCACCAGGTCCAGCGCCGCCGGGCTGGCGTAGGGCTGCAGCGTTGGGTCCAGAAAACCCGGCGAGCCTTTGTAGACGAAGCCCTCCGGGGAGCGGCCGAGCTTGCTCAGCAGGCGCAGGATCTCCTCGTAGCTCTTCTCCATCCCGTCGGCCGGGCCGGACGCCCGGTCGTTATCGAACGGCGCGGCGTAGATGGCTTCCAGGCTGATCCGTTCCGGGGCGAGCAGGGCGTACACCAGTGCGAACTGGTCATCGATCTCGTTGAAGGTGTCGGTATCCAGCACGGCGCACACCCGGCCGGTCGGCGGCTCCAGGCGGGCCAGGCGCTCGGCGGGGCTGAGGGTTGGAAACGCGATCACGGGACTCCGCTCTCTCAAGCCGTGGGCTTGTACGTAGCCTGCAGGCAGGCCCAGGGCGCGGCGCGATCGACCGCCACCCACAGTGGCAGGCCGAAGGCGTCATACGTCTCGGTGCGCCAGCCGGGGCCGGTCGCGGTCTGCCCGGTCAGCAGGTGGCGCCACTCGCCCGCGGGCAGGTAATACGTCACCTCACCGCTGGCCTTGAATACGGGCGCGACAAGCAGCGCCGGGCCGAACATGTACTGGGTGTCCAGCGTCCGGCAGGTCGGATCATCGGGATATTCGAGCACCATCGCCCGCAGGACGGGCCAGCCGTGATCGTGCGCCTCGCGGGCTGCGTCCAGCAGGTACGGCCGCAGGTGGCCCTTGAGCCGGTTGAAGAAGGCCAGTACCTCGCAGGCTTCGTCGTCAAACAGCCACGGCATCCGCACGCTGCTGTCGCCGTGCAGGCGGCTGTGGGAGGTCAGCAGCCCGAAGGCCACCCAGCGCTTGTAGAGGTCGGGCGTGGCGGTGCCGAAGAAGCCGCTGATGTCATGGCTCCAGAAGCCGAACCCGCACAGCCCCAGCGAGAGGCCGCCGCGCAGCGTCTCCGCCATGGAGGTGTAGGTCGCGCTGTTGTCGCCGCCCCAGTGGGCGGGGAACTTCTGCCCGCCGCAGGTCGCCGACCGGGCGAAGACCACCGCCTCACCCGCGCCTTTTTCGCGCTCCAGCAGCTCGAAGACCGTCTGGTTGTAGAGGTAGCTGTAGTAGTTGTGCATGCGCTCCGGGTCGGCGCCGTTGTGGTAGCGCGCCTCGGTCGGAATCTTCTCCCCGAAGTCGGTCTTGAAGGCGTCCACGCCCATGTCCAGCAGCGCCTTGAGCTTGCCCGCGTACCATTCGCAGGCGGCGGGATTGGTGAAGTCCACCAGCGCCAGGCCCGGCTGCCAGCGATCCACCTGGTAGACATCGCCCTCCGGCGTGTGGAGCAGGTAGCCACCCGCCGCACCTTCCGCGAACAGCGGCGACAGCTCGGCGATGTACGGGTTGATCCACACGCAGATCTTGATGCCCTTCGCTTTGATCCGCGCCAGCAGGCCCGCCGGGTCCGGGAAGTAGCGCTCGTCCCACAGGAAGCTGCTCCAGGTCAGCTCCTTCATCCAGAAGCAGTCGAAGTGGAAGACGCTGACCGGCGTGCCGCTGGCCGCCATCTGGTCGATGCTGGCCAGGATCGACTCCTCGTCATAGTTGGTCGTGAACGAAGTCGTGAGCCACAGCCCGAACGACCATTCCGGCGGCAGGGCGGGGCGGCCGCTGAGGGCCGTGTACTGCTCCAGGGCGTCCTTCATGCTCGGCCCGCCGAAGAGGTAGTAGTCCAGGCGGTGGTCGGCGACGCTGAACTGGACGCGATTGGCCTCGTGGGAGGCGACCTCAAAGCTCACGCGGCCGGGGTGGTTGACCAGCACGCCGTAGCCCCGGCTGGTGAGGTAAAACGGCACGTTCTTGTAGGCCTGCTCGGAGTGCGTGCCGCCGTCTTCGTTCCACATGTCCACAGCCTGGCCGTTCCTGACGAACGGCGTGAAGCGCTCGCCCAGCCCGTAGACCAGTTCGCCGATGTCCAGCGCCAGCTGCTCGCGGAGGTAGGTCACGCCGCCCTGCTCGAACAGGCCGACGCCCAGCGGCCCGCTGGCGGTCAGCAGCGCGCCGCCGCGCAGGAACTCGAACCCCCACGCGCCGGCCAGTGGCACCTGAACACGCAGGTCGCCCGTCTCCAGCCAGGCGTAGTGCGCGTCCCGCCCGACCTGCGCGGCCGGGTTGGTCAGCGTGTAGTCCAGGTCAAAGGCGGGCAGGCGCTCCCGGCGGCCTTTGAAGTGCGTCAATTCAACACGCAGGACGTTCGGCAGCGGGGAGGTGAACCGGGCGGTGATGATCGTGCCGTGCATGTAATCGGCGCGGCGGGTGATCAGGCGGTCGTAGCCGCTCACGATCAACGCGCCCGGCTCCGTTCGCACGTCCACGATCGTCAAGATCGGAAGAGCACACGTCTGAACTCCAGTCACGAGATTCCATCT
>CAZGYW010000451.1:0-3200 GCA_964530495.1 uncultured Anaerolineae bacterium | reverse complement strand
TTGTCTTTCTCTTTGCGATCTTTGCGGTTCGCTTTTTGCTCCTGCCAGCCGCGGCCTGACTTGCGGTTTTGCGGCAGAATCGCTATTGTGCAGGCAGCGCGGATGCCCGCTCTGCGGCGCATCCGGCCACAACGCGAGATCATGTGGAGGCGCGCAGGGGAGCGCGAAAACCGATGAGCAAAATCGCATGGATCGAGCAGGAGATCGCGGCGCTCAGGGAACAGGGGCTGTACACCACCATCCGCACGATTGAAAGCCCGATGGGCGCCTGGCTGCAGGTGGACGGCAAGCGCGTGCTGAACTTCTGCGCGAACAACTACCTGGGGCTGGCCAACCATCCCCGGCTGGTGCAGGCCGCCAAAGACGCCATCGACCGCTACGGGGTCGGCCCCGGCGCGGTGCGCACCATCGCCGGGACGATGAGCCTGCACGTGGAGCTGGAGCAGCGGCTGGCCGCCTTCAAGCACGTGGAAGCCGCGATCACGTTCCAGAGCGGGTTCAGCGCCAACACCGCCACGATCCCGGCCCTGGTCGGGCGCGAGGATGCCATCTTCTCCGACCGGCTCAACCATGCCAGCATCATCGACGGCTGCCGCCTGAGCCGGGCCAAAATCATCGCCTACGAGCACAACGACCCGGCTGACCTGCGCCGCCAGATCGAGGCCGCCAAAGCCTCCGGCGAGTTCCGGCGGATGCTGATCGTCAGCGACGGCGTGTTCAGCATGGACGGTGACATCGCCCCGCTGCCGGCGCTGTACGAGATCGCCGCCGAGCATGACATCCTGCTGATGGTGGACGACGCCCACGGCGAGGGCGTGCTGGGCACCGGCGGGCGCGGCATCGTCGATCACTTCGGGCTGCACGGCAAAGTCGATATCGAGGTCGGCACGATGTCCAAGGCGTTCGGCGTGATGGGCGGGATCGTGGCCGGCAAGCAGGTGATCATCGACTGGCTGCGCCAGCGCGGGCGGCCGTTCCTCTTCTCCAGCGCGATGACCGTCCCGGATGCGGCGGCCTGCCTGGCCTCCGTGGACCTGCTGGAGGAATCGACCGAGCTGGTCGACCGGCTGTGGCGCAACGCCGCCTATTTCAAGGGCGAGATGAAACGCCTGGGCTTCGACACCGGCCACACCGAAACGCCCATCGTCCCGGTGATGCTGGGCGAGGCGCCGCTGGCCCAGCAATTCAGCCGCCAGTTGTTCGAGGCGGGCGTCTTCGCCATGGCGCTCGGCTTCCCGACGGTACCGCAGGGCATGGCGCGCATCCGGGTGATGAACACCGCCGCCCACAGCCAGGACGACATCGACTTCGGGCTGGAGGCCTTCGCGAAGGTCGGGCGGTCGCTGGGCGTGATCGGGTAGACGGCCGGACGACTCTGCTACAAACAGGGCACGGATTTTCGCCGATGCGCCACGGATGTTCACGGATAAAGCCTTCGAATCCTTTGAAAACTCCGTGAGAGTCCGTGCTCAATCCGTGAACATCTGTGCCCTGTTGCTTTTCGCTTTAACGCCCGGACGCATGGGCGGGGCGCAGCATACTGACGCCCGTACCGCCTACCCGGACCTGCTTTCGCTTGCCGCTCGCCGCTTGCCGCTCGTCCCTACCGCCTACCCGGACCTGCTTTCGCTTGCCGCTCGCCGCTTGCCGCTTGCCGCTCGCCCCGGCCGCTTGGACGCTTCTCCGCTGCCGGGCTATACTCCGCGCCAACGCCCCGAGTCACCGCTTACGAAGGAGACCGCTGTGAAAGCTGCACCCACCCCATCCCCGGAACAACTGGAGAAGTACGCCGATGTCATCCTGAAGGTCGGGCTGAACCTGCAGGCCGGCCAGCGCCTGTTCATCAACACCCCGATCGCTCCCCAGGTCCTGCCGCTGGTGCGCGTTGTCGCCGCCCGCGCCTACCAGATCGGCGCGCGCTACGTGAGCGTGCTGTGGGGTGATGAGCAACTGGCCAAAATCCGGCTGGAGAACGCGCCCCGCGATTCGTTCGAGGAATACCCGGACTGGCTGGCGGCCGGCCCGCTGGAAACCGCCCGCCGCGGGGACGCGTACCTGGCGATCAGCGCCAACGATCCGGAGTTGCTGGCCGGGCAGGACCCCGACCTGATGGCTACCATCCGCAAGACCGATGCGCGGCGCAACCATGAATACCGGACCCTGCAATCGGCGATGAAATTCAACTGGCTGGTGATCGGTGTCCCCGCCGAAGCGTGGGCGGCGAAAGTCTTCCCCGGCGCCCCGGCGGATGTGGGTGTGGAGGCGCTGTGGGAGGCGATCCTGGCGATGTGCCGCATCAGCGCGCCCGATCCGGTGGCCGCCTGGCAGGCGCACCTGGCCGCGCTCAAGGCCCGCCGTGAGTACATGACCGCCAAACAGTACACGGCCCTCAAGTTCAGCGGCCCGGGCACGGACCTGACCGTTGGCCTGCCGGAGCACCACCTCTGGCTGGGTGGCGCCGTCCACGGGGAGAACGGCATCACCTTCACGCCGAACCTGCCCACGGAGGAAATCTTCTGCCTGCCGCATGCCCGGCGCGTGTCCGGCACGGTGACTGCCACCAAGCCCCTGATCGTGGGCGGCAGCCGGGTGGACGGCTTCAGCCTGACATTTGAGGACGGCGCGGTGACCCGCATGACCGCCCGCGAAGGCGAGCAGACCCTCCGCCACCTGCTGGATACGGACGAAGGTGCGCGGCGGCTGGGTGAGGTCGCCCTGGTGCAGCACAATTCGCCCATCGCCCAGTCCGGTCTGCTGTTCTATAACACGCTCTATGACGAAAACGCGGCCAGCCACCTCGCGCTGGGCCGGGCCTACAGCATCTGCCTGGAAGGCGGCACGGAGATGAGCGAGGATGCCTTCTCTGCGGCGGGCGGCAATCTCAGCCTGACCCACGCCGACTTCATGGTCGGCTCGGGGGAGATTGACGTCGACGGGCTGACGGCCGCCGGAGACGCGGAGCCGGTGATGCGCGGGGGCGAGTGGGCCTTCGCGGTGTAGCGCGGGCGGGCGCTCCCGATTGCGGCTGCGCCCTGGTCGCTTTGCGCCTGGACGCTTCAGGCAACAGACAGGGCACGGATTCACGCAGAGGGGGCACGGATTCTCACGGATAGACCTGATGATTTTCAAGCGCCTTACCCGTAAAAATCCGTGCCCTCATGCCTCTCTGCCACTTGCCTCTGCTTTACCTCACCGGCCGG
>CAZGYW010000450.1:0-3208 GCA_964530495.1 uncultured Anaerolineae bacterium | reverse complement strand
CCTTCGCCTCCGCGATGGGCATCGGCGTGGCGTTCAGCATCATCACGGTGCTGGTGGTGCAGGGCGGGCTGGCGCTGCTCGGCGCGCTGGGCGGCAGCATCATGACCACCCCCATGATCACGGAGATGACGGCCACCGGCGGCCTGCTGCTGATGGGCCTGGCGCTGATCCTGCTGGAGATCAAGCAGCCGCGCATGGCGAACTTCCTGCCCGCGCTGGTCATCGCGCCGCTGATCGTGGCGCTCGCCGGGCTGTTGGGGATTGCGATTTACCCGCTGTAGACGATTGCGTTGTTGGGGCAGGTCGCCACGCACGTCGGGGAGTCGGCGTAGCCCTTGCATTCCACGCAGATCATGGGATTGATCACCATCGTGTCCCGACCTTCGCTGATCGCGCCGACCGGGCATTCGGCTTCACAGGCCCCGCACATGAGACATTCGGCGGTGATCACGGGTGCGGCCATAAGCGGTGTTCTCCGTGCTTGTATCCATCACTGAGCAGATCATAGCGGTAGCAGGCGCAGCCGGGCGGTGACGATGATCATGCCGATCCGCGCCATTCGGGCCGGATGCTGACCGGCAGGCATCAGCGCCGCCCGGCGCGCGCCACGGACTCCGGCAGCCCGGTCGGGCGCGCGCCATCCTCCGGCTGCGGCAGGGCCTCCGCCGTGATCTGCAGGCCGTGCAGCCCGGCGCGAATCTGGCCGAGCTGGTTGCGCATCTCGCTGCTGGCGTTGGTGAGCATGGCCAGCCCGCGCGCGTGGCGGCTCTCCAGCTCGATCTGCAGGGCATCCAGGCTCTGGCTCACCTGCTGGAGGTAGGCTTCCAGCATGTGGGCATCCACGCTCTGCCCACTCTTGAGCACCGTCTGGAAGACCATCAGCAGGTACGGCGCGAACAGGCTGTAGCTGATCAGCACCACGTTCTCGCTGAACACGTCCGCCTGAATACCCGCGCACAGGTCGTAGACGGCATCCGGCACAACCGCCACCCCGAAGACCGTGGTCAGGTTCGGGTTAAGGTACTTGCGCACCTCGCGGGCTTTCTCCAGCACCGCGCGCTCGATCTCGCGCTTGATGCGCTGCTGGGCCTCGATGCTCTCCGCCGCCACAAAGCGCTCCAGCAGGTTGGTGGCCGCCCACTTGCTGTCAATCGGCAGGATCAGGCCGTTGGCCAGCCGCAGGCCGAACTCGACCGTCTTGTTATCCACCCGGAAGTTGCGGACCTGCCATTCGGGCGGCAGCTTGGCGAAGATCGCCTCCAGGATGTTCTCCCCGGCCAAACCCTTGGTCTGTGTGCCGGCGATCACGGCCTCCAGGCGGCGGATCGAGTCCATCGTCTGGCGCTCGATGTCGTGCCGGGCGCGGATGTAGTTGCGCAGCTCCAGCAGGCTGTCGGAGAGCGCCCGGGCTTCGGTCTGGCTGTGCTGGGTGTGGACCTTCAGCTCCAGCAGCTCGGCCTGCATCTGCTGGACGCGGATCTCCATCTGGCGGGTCGTGCCGCCCCGCACCAGGGAAACGATCATGAGAATCAGGAGCAGCAGGGTCGCGCCGAGCAGGAGCAGGATGAGGGTCTGGGTATCGGGCATGGGACGCGGGCCTCAGTGGAACGGCGGGCAATAGCAGCCGCCATTATACCCCGCCCCCGGATCGCTGCCGGAAGGCAGGCAAGCGGTAGTGGTTCGAACGCAGTGGCAATGCAAAGTCCCCCCTCCATTGCGTGGAGAGGGGACCGGAGGATGAGCCAGGCAGCCCGGCAGTCGGGGCGGGTTAACGCCCTTCCGCTGCGTCCTCTGCGGCCATGTCTTCTTCGTAGTAGGCCAGCCCGTCGGCATCCTGAAGCTTGCGCTTGGGCTTGGTGGAGGCAGCGACAGGCGCGCGGCCGTCATCCGTTTCGCCGCTGAGGAAAGGTGGGCGGAAGCGGTAGCCGAGCAGCATGCTCAGCCCGACGATGATCAGCAGCAACGGCAGGTTGAAGCCGACCGCGAACACCAGCCCGATCCCGATCGTCCACAGCGCGCCCTGGACGCTGTACCACTCGCGCCCTTCGGCCATGCCGCGCGCCAGGCTGCTGGCTCCGATGACGAACATGATCCCCGGCCACCAGTAGCCGGTCATGAACAGGACTGCCAGGCCGATGACGAACACCCCACCGGCGATCTGATCGGTGCGCTCTTCCGAAACCCCGCTCATTGCCCCCTCGTTTCTCTTTCGTTGAAACTCCTCAGCCTCTTATACGCGAAAATGGCCGGGCGGGTTCCAGGGGCTTTTGCGCTCCGGGCGGGGCGGCGTGTACTATGGGGGCAGTATGGGATGCGGGCTGGCCCGTGGAGAGTGGAGAGAATCATGATGCGGCGTGTGATAGTTCCCGTGATGATCGTGCTGGCGCTGATCCTGGCGGCCTGCGAAAGCGCGCCGCCCGTCATTCCCACCCTGATGCAGCTCCCCTCGGTGACGCCCGTCCCGCCCAGCGCCACCATTCTGGAACAGCCCTCGGCAACCCCTGCCCCGGCCAAAGAGACTCCGGCCGGGGAACCGGCATTCGTCACGGATACCCCCGCTCCGGCCGAGGATGAGCAGCCGACCGCTGCTCCCGCCGCGCTGACCCCCACGCCGGACGCGCTGCCGACCGCCACACCGGAGCCGGAAACCCCGGTGGTTGAGCCGTGTTCCGCCGCGGCGCTTGAGGAGCAACTGGCCGGGCTGGACATGGAAGACGTCAGCGCCGCGCATGAAGCGTACATGGCCCGCCTGCGGACGGCGGCGGGCGACCTGGCCGGCTGGACTCTGATCGAGGAGGACGACCCGCTGGCCGGGATGGTCTCCGCCGATGCGCTGCCACTGGGCAGCCTGCGCTACCAGCGCGACGAGGGCGAGGCCCTGCTGCTGGTTTCCGCGATGGTGGCCGACCTGCTGGGCTTCTACCAGGACTGCATCACGGAGGAGGCGTACCTGCGCTCCGGGGACATCACGGAAGCGGCCAGCGTGCAGATCGAGCGCCTGGACATCGGCGCCCAGGCGATCCGCGCCCTGGTGGAGGAACCGCAGGTGGACGAATCCGGCGCGCCGACCGGGGAGACGATCAGCACGACGCTCTATCTCGTCCTGACCGAAGACGCCCTGATCCAGTACCTGAGCATCCCCGCGCTGGACGAAGCGCTCGGCCGGGAGCCGGTCAGCCCGGCGGACGCGGAGGCGCTGCTCAGCGCG
>CAZGYW010000449.1:0-3222 GCA_964530495.1 uncultured Anaerolineae bacterium | reverse complement strand
TCCGGGCGGCGGCCCACCAGCACCAACTCGGCCACTTCCCCGGCCAGCAGCTCCGCGCAGACGCTGCCAATCGCACCCGTGGCGCCCACGACCGCCGCCTTCGCCTCCGGCATGGGGATGCCCATCTGCCGCGCGGCCTCGCGCACCGCCTGGACCGCCATCGCAATCGTGTAGGCGTCCCCGGTAGTCACCGGCACATCCAGCGCCCGCGCGATCGTGACCCCGGCATCGCCCACCACGGAGGTGTAAGCCCCCAGCCCCAGGATGCGGGCCCCCAGCCGTTCGGCCATCCGCCCGGTGGCGATGATCTTGTTGTAGACGGTTTGCTCCGGCAGGGCCAGCATGCGCTGCGGCGTGAACGGGCAGGCCACAAACCAGCCCCGCACCTCCCGCCCGGTGCTGGCCGAGCAGATGCCCGTGATCGCGGAGATGTACACCGGGGGGAAGTAGCGAGAGAAGAAATCCACCTGGCGGCGTGTGAGGAGCTTCCCCAGCCACGGCCACTTGCGGGCCACATCCGCTTTAGGATCAACGGGGTGGATGATGAATGCGAACGTATCAGTGACCGGGTTGTCTGCCATACCGCTGCATCCTGAACCAACACGCAGCCTGCCGGCGACTGTCGGGCCGGGAGGCCGCTCTACGATGAGTCTGCAATCATCTGTCGTAACACTGCGTGGAGATGAAGGTTGCTACCACGATTCTTCCTGCGCGCGCTCGCCGCGGCGCGGGTAGTGGCGCGGATGCCGCTGGCGGATGTCATCCGGCATGGTGTGGTGGGTGCTCTGCTCGAAGGTCACGTTGCGCATCACGATCCGGTTGCGCGGGCTGGCCGTCAGGACGGTATCCGACTCGATCATCCGCGCCGGGAAGATCACAAAGCCGGAGCCGATCCGGCAGTTGTGGCCCACACAGCCGCCCAGCACGATCTGCCCGACTTCCTCCAGCCCGTGAATGCTGGTCGCCCGGATCGGGCTGGGCAGCAGGTTGAAGTCCGTGAATGTGTTGCCGGCCCCGATGAACGTGTTGCGGCCCACCACACACATCTGGATGCAGGTGTTCTGCGCCAGGATGCAGTTGTCCATGAATACGCTGAAGTAGCTGGATGCCCGGAAAGGAAAGAAGCTGTTGCTGCCGATCACGCTGGTCATCAACTGGCAGCCCTGGTCGATCGAGACGTTATCCCCGATGTGGCAGTTGTCGATCACCACGCCGGGGCCGATGTAACAGTTGTCGCCAATCGTCGTCGGGCCGAGCACCGTGGCGGAGGGGTGGATCTGCGTCCCCTTGCCGATCTTGACCAGCGCCGAGCTGGAGAGCAGTTGCTTCCATTCCAGCACCGCCCGCCACAGCACCTTCATCTGGAGGAGGTTGTTGTGCTTGATGCGCTCCTCGAAGCGGCTGCCGCGGGCCATCACACCCTGTACCGTGTTGGCAAAGTAGACGTGCACCCAGCTTTCGATGGAAAACAGCACGCGCTCGGCCAGGAAGTGGGTCAGGTCCTGCCCGTCTTTGGACATGTAGTGCGGGACGGAATAGAACCCCTTCTCCTGCGAATCGGTCGGGATGATCATCGGCACGATGTCATCCGTGTAGCCGTCCGGGAAGTACCACAGGTCACCCATGTAGCAGGTCACGCTGCCCTGCGGATCGCGATACGGATCGAAGCCGCGCGTCAGCGGCTGGACGTACGTGGTGAAAACGCGGTCATCCGGGGCGTAGGCGGCGCGGACGCCCTTGCCGGTTTCGCGCGCCAGGCGTACGGCGGCCCGGTAGAAGGCGTCCAGGTACTCGCGGTCGAAGTACACGCTGTCGCGGAAGACAATTGCCGGCCCATCACAATCACGCCCGGCCAGGTCAAATAACTCCAGCAACGGCAGTTCCACCTGGGGAGCCAACCCGTCGCCAAAATACTCCAGCAGGAGGTCTTCCTGGTGCAGCTTGAGCTGCTTGCCCATGAAGGCAAGCTCGCTGGCCGGCTCGTTAAAGGGCGGGATGTGGCGTTCGTCTTCGATGCTGAAGCGGCGCAGTTTCGCAGTCATAGGCGCTATTCGAGGGGCTTTCTGGTGATGACGATATTGCAGACTGACCCGCCGCAGGCCACGCACGACGTCTCATCCACCTGGAAGGTCTTGCCGCCACTCAGCCACAGCAGCGATTCCTGAAGCAGCCCGACCGCGACGAAACATACCGGGCCGCTGGACTGCACCCCCCAGGCCAGCGGATTGCGCTCGATCTGCCAGCACAGCGCCTCCGGCGTCTCCTGCAGGCGGACGATCTGGTCGGTATACAGGTTGAAGAGATCCGCGAAGGCCTTGGCGCCCTGCTCCAGCTTGATACTGAAGGGCAGAAGCTGGAAGGTCAGCTCCGCCAGGCCCAACAGCGGCCCGTATTCGCGAATGCCATGCTTGAACACGACCCGTCCCACGCGCAGCCCGATCCCGCGCGCGCCGCGCGGCCCGTACATATCGAGCAGGGCCCGGGTCAGGCCGCCGACGACCTCAAAGCTGAACTGGCGGTCGGAGTTGTTGGGCGGCGGGACCTGGGCGTAGTGCTCATTGCCCTGCAGCCGGAGGAGCGCATGCAGGCCGTTATGGCCCAGCACTTCCTCGTACGAATGGAGCAGGATACGCCCCATGCGGTTGGGGTAATAGTAACGTCCATCTGGCTCCGGATGGATCGCATCCGGGCCGGGGAGTTGGTCAGTCACGCGAGTCTCCTGCTAACCATTGTTCAAAAAATCTACTACGGTTCGATAGAACTTACCCGGCTCGTCAAGCATCACGAAATGCCCGGAATTCTGGAACATGTGCATTTGAGCATGGGCTACCCCCGCCTGCAGGTCATCGTGCTGGTTGGGATTCACGATGATGTCCTTGCGCCCGTAAATGCCCAGCGTGGGGATTTGCACCGCGCCCAGTTGCGGGCGCAGGTCGGTTTCCCGCAGGGTGCCGATGCTCTGAAAAAAGGAATTGACGGTGACTTTGGAGAAATCGTCCCGGATCATTTTAGACATGCGCGCGCCATCGTTCGCCATGAAGTAGGCGTAGCGGCTCAGGAAGAACTTGACGGCGGGCGGCGAGAGGAAGAAGAAACGCGCCACGGCTTTATAGCCGGAAGCCTTGAGCAGCAGGTTCAGGGAAGACCCGGTGATCGGCGATCCCACTACCCCGACCTTGACGACCCGCTCCGGGTGTTTGATCGCCATGCCCAGGGAGACCG
>CAZGYW010000448.1:0-3243 GCA_964530495.1 uncultured Anaerolineae bacterium | reverse complement strand
TTGCGCCCGCCCTGGGTGGTGACATACAGATCGCCGGCGCCGGGCAAGCTGTACACAGTCTCCGGCAGCCCGCCCAGCAACCGGACAAGATAGGCGGTTTCCGCCAGGCCCTGGGCGAAGAGTGCCGCGGCAAAGTTGTGGTTGGCGGCTCCGGCCGCATCAGCCCCGCCCTGGCTTTCAAGCAGGCCGGTCGCCAGGCCGACTGCCAGCGCGTAGGGGTTTTTCAGCGCCACACAGACCTCAACGCCAACCAGATCGGTCGACGTCCAGATGTGGTAGTAGGGCGTGCGGAACAACTGCTGCAGGCGGGGCAGAACCTCCGCATGGCGTGAGACGAAGACGACACTGGTATGCCGGCGGGCCGCCAGCTCGCCGGCGATAGACGGGCCACCGATGGCGGCATAGTGCACCTTATCGCGGATCGAGTCGGGCAGCCGGTCCCGCAGGACATCGGGCAGCACTTCGAGGCGACCATCGGGCGTGCTCTCCATGCCCTTGGTGACCATCAGGATGATCTGCCCCGGCTGCAGGTGAGGGCCAAGCGTTTCGGCCGCCCAGTGAACCCCGTGGGAATTGACGCCCAGGACGATGACTTCTGCGCCGGCCAGGGCCTCCCCGACCTCTGTATAGGAGAATGGTCGTACCCCATCAGGGATCGTTCGCTTGAGGCGGGGATGATACCTGTGGCTGCGGCAGGAGGTGATGATGTCCTCATCAAGATGCGTGCCCACCAGCCGCACTTCATGCTGATTATCCGACGCCGGAAACGTCAGTGCCGTGCCCATCACACCTGCGCCTACCACCGTTATCACTGCCATGTTGAGACCATGCTCCCTAGTGTGCTGTCCTGTCCGGCACCCCTGACACAGGCTTAACTCAGGCTCAGTGAACGATCAAGCGAGGAACATTATTCCAGAAATGGCGGCGCGATGCCAGCATCCCTGATGCGCTACGGGCGTATGTCCGGTTTCCGGTCGTGGGTCAGGGCTGTGAGGCGGTCGACACTGTTCCTTACGGCAGGGAAAAGCCCCCGGTAGACCTCCACAAACAACTGATCATACAGGTCGTGGACGCTGCTGTCCGGTTCAAAGCGCTGTCCGGTGGAGGTCATGGTGGCCGCCGCGCTGCGAACATCCGGGTACCAGCCCGCCGCCGCGGCAGCCAGGATCGCCGCTCCCAGGCTGGTGGCCTCTGACGAGCCGGCACGTTTGACCGATTTGCCGGTGATGTCCGCGATGATCTGGCACCACAACTGGCTGCGTGAACCCCCGCCCATCAGGATGTACTCGTCAATTGGCTGGCCGGTTGCCTCGCTGATGCCTTCCATCACCAGCCGGTGTTCATACCCAATGCCTTCCAGGATGGCCCGGTAGAAGTGTTCCTTGCGATGCGCATCGGTCCAGCCGATGGTGATGCCGGTGGCGGCCGGATCCCAGTAGGGCGGCAGCACCCCTTTCCAGTAGGGCACAACCATCAATCCCAGCGAGCCGGGTGGTACGCTTCTGGCCGCCAGTTCCATGACTTCTTCCTGCGAGAGGGCCAGGCCCAGCGAGGTCACATCCGGCCCAAAAACCTCCATGAACCAGCTCACCGTGAAAGTCCCCGCTGTCAATACCTCTTCCGGCACAAACGCGCCCGGAATGGGGGAGCACAGGGTGCGGAAAGCCCGGTCGGCCACGTAGTGATCCGCATGCGTGCCGGAGACCATCGCTGTGCCCAGGTTCAGGTACGCAACGCCCGGCCGGGTGATGTTCGCTCCTAACCCGGCACATTGTCCATCGCCTGCGCCCGCCACAACCACCGTTGCCGCCGCCAGGCCGGTTTCTCTGGCCGCGTCGGGTGTCAGCGTCCCGATCACGGAACCGGCCGGCACAATCTCCACCAGTTGGGAGGGGTCCAGGCCCAGATCGGTCAGCAGACCTTCAGCCCAGGTGCCCTGGCGCATGTCGACAATGCCCATCGGGTCGGCGCAGGCCAGGCTTGTCACCCAGCGCCCGGTCAGGTGGTAGACAAGGTAGGCATGGGGTTCCACGAATTTGTGTGTCCGGGCGGCGATCTCCGGCTCGTGAGCCTGGACCCACATCAGTTTCGGCAAGGATGGGTTGGTGGACGGGCCTTTGCCGGTCAGATCATGGATGTAGTCACTGCCGTACTTCCGGTCAAGCGCATCGATCTGGGCGCGACACCGGCCATCCAGCCAGGTGATAGCATTGCGCAGCGGTTGCCCCTGGCTATCGACGGGCACGAATGTCTCGCGCTGGTTGGTGATGCACAGCGCGGCGACGCGGTCAGCGTTGATGCGGCGCAGCAGATCCTGCAGGGCGTGCACCAGCGCGTGCCACCAGTCCTCGGCATGTTGTTCGTGCCAGCCGGGATGGGGCGAGAACGAGTCGATGCTTTTCCGGCCTTCCGCCACCGGAGCGCCTTCGCGATCCCAGGCAATGGCCTTGCAGGCGGTCGTGCTGCTGTCGATGCTGATCACAAGGTCTTTTCGGTCGTTCATGCCATGTTCTCTTTGCGGGCCAGTCACGGTCAGGAATCGATTTGCCTCAATACCACCCATTGTAGTGCAGCCGCGCTGAGGCGAACAAGCGCCAGACCAGCGCGGCCCATCCCCTGTACATGTAGAACAGTGGCTGGACGCGGGGTGAGGAACGGTTCCTGTGGGGGGCAAAAAGCCCATCCACCATTCTCCCGCTCACCGCACCGATTGGCTGAACCGTTGGGTCCGATTGCGCAATGCTTCGATCAGCCTTGTCTTCTGGATGTAGCGCGTGTGCTTGAGATGGCGGAGCAACGCCAATGACGGCCTTTCAATCCCGCGAGAGCGGGTCGCCGTTGGACTTCAACCGCCTGTATTCCAGAACGGCTGAGTTTTCCGGCCAGAACAATGCTTCCAGCTAAATTGGATAAGACTTCTCTCCTATTGACTCATCAGGATGCTTGGTCAGATCATGGTACTGAGGTGAGATTAACTTCCAGTAAAGAGCCAGGATATGCGAAAGCTTATCTGATAGCTCACCCCACCTTGCCGGATCTCGTTCTAAGCAAGACGCACTGAACGTACCCTGGCACACCATAGCGCCGTCACGAGTTGCAGGCCCATGCACAGACGAACTGGCCATGCATCACCCGTGCGGACCGCAGCATACCTCCCCCGTTGATTTCTGAGTGTTTGGGAATGCCGACAATGAATGACGAAGTCTTGACTGAGAAATTCGTCCAATTTCTGACCCGGCTGGA
>CAZGYW010000447.1:0-3248 GCA_964530495.1 uncultured Anaerolineae bacterium | reverse complement strand
ATCGGTTTTACTCGCTATACCGCGGACAGCGTAGTCATCTATACCATGAATCCTGATGGGACGAATCTCACACCACTCACAGGGCCTAGTGACTGGGGCCTTAGTTGGTCGCCTGATGGCAGCAAGATCGCGTTCACTACGGCGCGTGATGAGGGTCAAGAAGTATACATCATGGATGCCGATGGTAGTAATCTGACACGCCTGACGAACAACACCGCACTGGATGAGGCTATGTGCTGGTTGCTCAAGCTTATTAGTCCCATGGCCTCCGCCGGGCCGGACCAGACCGTCACTGACGCGGACTCCTCCGGCAGCGAGGTCGTAACGCTCGACGGCTCGGCCTCCAGCGACCCGGACGGCTCAGTCGTCGCCTATTCGTGGGCGGAGAACGGCGTCGAGCTCGCTACCGGCCCCACCCCCACCGTGGATCTCGTCCTCGGCGCGTACACCCTCACCCTCACCGTCACGGATGACAGCGGCCTCACCGCCAGCGACGAGGTGATCATCACGGTCGCCACGGGTGTCGAAGCGCAAGGATTCTCCGACACCTTTGTTTCCTGGAGTCCTGACGGCAGTCATCTGGCGACGGCCAGCCTGGATACGACCATCAACATCTGGGATGTGGCTGCCGGGGAAGTTGTGCGCACACTTCAGGGGCACTCCGGTGAAGTTTTTTCAGTGGATTGGAGCCCTGATGGAACCTATGTCGTCAGCGGCAGCACAGACGGAACAATCCGCATCTGGAATGGGTCGGATGGTCAGATCACGAGGACCATCACCTCAGAATTTCCTAACACGACGATATTCACTGTTGCCTGGAGTCCTGATGGGACACGGATAGCCTCTGGTGACAGTAGACGTTCGGTCAGCACATACGATCCACTATCAGGTGAGTTACTCACAAGATTGCTGGGTCATGAGGATGCAGTATTATCAGTCACCTGGAGCCCTGACAGCGAGTATCTCGCCAGCGGGAGCTGGGACTCAACGATTATTCTGTGGGACTTAGCCACTGCAGAAATGGTCAACCGGCTGTCTGAAGAGAACTCGGACATAGTCAACACCATTGACTGGCAGCCATCAGGCAACCTGATCGCTGCCGGTAACAGCGATGGACAAGTTCGCGTCTGGGACCCATTTACTAACCTGTTGGTGACAAGAATGATGGGACACATGCAAGGCGTTCGGTCTGTCTCATGGAGTCCCAATGGACACTGCCTTGCCAGCAGCGGAGCAGACGGATTTGTTTATGTCTGGGATGTCGCAACCGGGCAGTTGCTGGATATGTTTCAGCACTCAGGGCCGATAGTTGCTGTGGCCTGGAGTCCCGATGGCCGCCAATTAGCCTACAGTGGCTCTGGCAGTGCTGTGCAAATCGTTCCAGCACCATCCTCTTGCGCCGCCACATCCTCACCACCGCAGGCAACGCGGATGGCTCCTGCGGCGGCAACGGCCTGCCCCGCAGCACCGGGAACGTGACCGCCCGCGAGTTCGTGGGCGGCTAGCTCGCGGCGGCGCGGCGCTCCGCCAGCAGGAAGACACCCGCGGTCACAGCGGCGTTGATCAGCACGCCCAGCACGGCGAAAGCCGCGCTCCAGGCGACGTTCGCCGCCGGAAGTGACGTCAGGCTCCCGCCCTCCAGGAGGGAGACTCCCGCCATGCCCCCGGTCATACCGATGCCCGCCACCAGCAGGGTGATGCTCGTCAGCAGGCCCGCGACCAGCAGCCGCAGCCCGATCGCCGCGGCATAGGCCGCGCCGCGCCCGTCCGTCAGGGTGGAAGCCAGCAGGCCGACGACGATGTTCAGGACGAAGCCAACCACGGTATCGGCCAGCGTCAGCCCGAAGAAGATGCCGATCCCCGGCAGGGTGGCGGCGCCCATCCCGGGGGATGCGCTGAAAACCTGCACCCCGTTGACAGCGACCGTCCC
The DNA here is from genome assembly GCA_964530495.1 of uncultured Anaerolineae bacterium. GTDB lineage: Bacteria > Chloroflexota > Anaerolineae > Aggregatilineales > Ch27 > CAZGYW01. Next base: position 1,318 of record CAZGYW010000447.1, on the reverse strand, counting down.
CCACATGGAAAGCACCATCAGACTGGAGAGAACGTAAGCCAGGCTCTGCCCGGCCAGCAGCAGGGCCAGCAGCGGCGCCAGCCGGTACAGCACCGCGCTGACCTTCGCCAGCAGCAGCTCGCGGATGCTGTACGGCGTCACGCGCAGCATGTCCCAGCGCTGCGCGGCCCGGTCGCGGTTGACCAGCATCGCGCCGTAGAGCAGGGGCAGCAGGCCCAGCGCGGCGGCGATCGGCGGCCACCACAGCCCTCCGCAGGCAGCCCCGGCCAGCCCCAGCCCGGCGATGGCCAGCAGCACCATCTTGACGGTCAGGTTGCCGTCCGCGCCCAGGAAGGCGGGCAGCTCGGCCAGCTCGCGCTGCACCAGGGGATGGTCCAGTTGCGCCCAGGCGGGCAGGTGGATGCGGTTCAGGAGGTTCATGCGCGCGCCCATCGCGGGCGGCAGGGCCGCCCCGTTAGCTCCGGTTCATGCCCTGTTCTACCACAGATCGGCGCGGACTACCGGCGGCGGATGGCCGAGGCGCGGCTTGAGGACGTGGCCCGTTTGGGCGTCGCCTTGCGGGCGGGGGTCGCGGCGGCGGCGGTCTTGTTGCGTTTGGCGCGCTTCTGGCGGCGGGCCTCAGCGGCGCGCTCCTTCTCCAGGCGCTGCTGGTGGTACAGGGCGAAGCCCACCGCCCCGGTCAGCAGCATCAGGTTCACAGCCAGGCTCAGGTCACTCACGCGCATTCCTCCCGCATCAGGATGATTTCAGTATAGCACAAACGTTCCACAATGGCGAAAAATGCTCACCGCAAGCCTGCTGACGCCGCAGCATGGATAGAACAAAGGTGGGTGAGCATCCAACCTGTACGGGCGGCTCGCGAGCCGCCCGATAGGTGTCAAGATAAGGATTGTCAAACACCTGCTATGCATGACCCCCATCCCCCGCAACCATTCGGTTGCGGCCCCTTGCCCCCAAAATGAGGGAAGGGGCTGGCAGCCTTCCCCCCATGCTGCGGGGGAAGGACACCGACCGCAGGTCGGCAGGATGGAGGGCGAAATGGCGGCAACAACACGTTTTGGACCCCGTGCGATCCGTCACGATACAGGGTTTCCGGCGGTTCTAAAGCTTAAGTTGACGCTTATTGGGCAGCTCGCGTCGAATGCCATGCATTCGCCCGCCCCTACAAATGTTCTGTTACTTGGTTGCGTAGCCACGACGCAATGGAGGATATGTGTTCTGTGCGCTCCGTGATGAGCTGCCTTGCGCCACTCGCTCCCGCCAACCGCCACACGTCCATTGGCGGGCGGGGCCGCGCGCATTATAATCCCCCACGCAT
>CAZGYW010000446.1:0-3254 GCA_964530495.1 uncultured Anaerolineae bacterium | reverse complement strand
CCTCGGCCGGATCGCCGTCCATGCGTGAGGCGTCGATGTTGCCCATGAAGCACAGATCGGCACCGTACTCGGCCTTAAGCTGGCGCACATCCAGCCCCAGGCGGGCCTCCATCGGCTGCAGGACCTCCACCCCGGCGGCGATCAGGTCCGGGATCAGGACGCGCATGTCGCCATCCGAGTGGATGAAGTACGCGATCCCGGCGGCGCGGAGGTACTCCCCCAGCCGTGTGTGGCCGGGATGCAGCAGGGTGCGGTACTGGCGCGGGCCGAAGAGCGGCCCGTTCTTGGCGCCCAGGTCCTCCACCAGGAACAGGCCATCGGGGACGACGCCATGCTCACGGGCGCGCTGCAGCGTGCCGATCACCACGTCGATGTGGGCTTCGAACATGGCGGCCATCAGCTCCGGCTGCAGGACGAGATCCATCAGCGACGCCTCAAAGCCGTGCTTGCGCCAGGTCGCCTCGAACGGGCCGTAGACGTGCAGCAGCAGGAAGCGTCCCCCGGCCCGCAGCGCCGCAAACTGCGCGGCCAGCACATCCCACGGGGGATAGGTGGTGAACGGCTCGAAGTAGGAGACGGGTCCGATACGCGCCGTGCCGCCGAGGTCAACATCCAGGCGCGGGCGCAGGCGCTCCCAGTCGTCCCGATCGATCACCGCATGCTGCTCGTAGCCCAGCGCGCCCGCCCGGCCTTTCCACTGTTTGGCGGTGAAGCCGTGCTTGTCCTCGCGGATGGTGTACTCCGGCGTATCCTCCAGCAGGCGCTCCGGCAGGCGCAGGGAAGCGTCCATAAACAGCAGGTCGAAGTCGAAGTCCAGCACCTGCTGCGGCGTGACGCCTTCCGGCAGGCCCTCAGCCTGCCAGCGCAGCAGGGTATCCTCCCAGTAGGCATCCCACAGCCCGATCCGGTCGGGCTCCTGGTGGGCGAGCAGGCGTTGAATCCGTTCCCGGCCGGACAGGGCTGTGGTCATGGGTGTAATCTCCCGGCGCGCAGGCGCGCCGCTTACATGGCCGCCAGCGCGAAGAAGTCAGCCGCTTCCAGCGCCTCGCGCAGGCTGGCGACCTCGTCCGGCGTCATCCCGAAGCGCGGCAGACGCAGCCCGCCGCAGTCAAAGCCCAGGAAGCCCATGGCCGCCTTCAGGCCGCCCATCAGGTTGCGCTCCACGATGATCGCGGTGACCCGGTTGGCGCGCAGTTGGAGGGCGTGGGCGGCGGTCAGGTCGCCGGCTCGGACGTGGGCCTGGATCTGTTTGTAGACGCCGGGCATGAAATTCAGGGTCGAGCCGATGTTGCCATCGGCGCCCATCATCAGCGCGAAAACGCTCACCTCGTCCATGCCGGAGAAGATCGTCCACTGGTTCCCGCCCAGCTCCACGATCTGGCGGAACTCGTGCATGTCCGGGCCGGTGTACTTCGTGCCCGCCACGTTAGGCACAGTCAGCAGGCGGCGCATCAGGGCCAGCGGGTTGATGTTCTGGCTGAGGAAGTAGGGGAAGACCGGCAGCTCCGGCACGGCGGCAGCAATGGCCTGGAAATAGGCCAGCACGCTCTCCAGGTCGTTGAACAGGGGCGGGATGATGCTGCTGACGCCCGCCGCGCCGTGCCTCTGCGCGTGGCGGGCCAGGCTGACGGCATCCACCAGCGCGGTGGCCCCCACGTGCACGATCACCGGCACCCGCCCATCCACTTCGGTGATGACGGTCTCCACCACCAGCTGGCGCTCCGCAGCGGCCATCAGGACGCCTTCGCCCGTCGTGCCACCCACATAGAAGCCGTCAACACCCTTGCCCAGCAGGTAAGCCACCAGGTCTTTGATCGCCGGCACGTTCACCTGGTTATCCACCGCGAACGGGGTGACCAGGGCCGGCCAGACACCGTGAAAATGACGCATGCGACACTCTCCCAGATTACGCTTGAACAGGCACAAAGGGCCGGGGTTACAGCACCAGGCGCGGGTCAATGGCGTCCCGCAGCCCGTCCCCGATGAAGTTGATGCACAGCACCGTCAGGACGGTCATGATCGCCGGCGGGATCCACATCCAGGGCAGCTCCTGCAGGATTTGCAGGTTACGCGCCGCCTCCAGCATATTGCCCCAGCTCGGGGTCGGCGGCGGCACGCCCAGCCCCAGGAAGCTCAGCCCGGCCTCAATCAGAATCGCCTCGCCCACGCTGAAAGTCACCATCGCCACCAGCGGCGCGAAAACGTTAGGCAGGATGTGGACGAAGATGATCCGGTTGTCGGGCACGCCCAGGCAGTTGGCGGCGGTGATGAACTCCTGGCGGCGCAGGGTCAGGAACTGGCCGCGCACCAGGCGGGCCACGCGGGGCCAGCTCAGGAAGCCGATCACCAGCACGATGCTGGTCAGGTTGCGCGGCAGCAGCGCCGCCAGCGTCAGCATGATCACGATGCTGGGGAACGTCATCACCACATCGGTGAAGCGCATGATCAGCATGTCGATCCAGCCCCCGTAGTAACCGGAGAGCGAGCCAAGCACCAGGCCGATCGTCGTCGAGATCAGGGTAGCCAGCAGCCCCACCTGCAGGGACACCCGCCCGCCGTGGATGGTACGGCTCCAGATGTCGCGGCCGGTGCGGTCGGTGCCGAACCAGTGTTCGGCGGAAGGCGGGCTGTTGCGCGCTTGCAGATCGATTGCCTCGTAGGGGTAGCGCTGGAAAACCGGCGCCAGCAGGGCCAGCAGCGCGATGGCAACCAGCACGATCACGGAGGCCATCGCCAGCCGGTGACGCACGAAACGGCGCAGGGCGCGCTGCGTCAGCGAGTCAGCCTGGCGGTGCGCCGCCGCGTTGGACAGGGGATTCTGTGCGGATGCGGCTGGTTTATTCATAGCGGATCCGTGGATCAACGAGTGCGTACACCAGGTCGGTCAGGATGTTGCCCACCAGCACCACAATGGCGATCACGAGGTTCATGCCCATGATCAGCGGCACGTCGCGGCCCTGCACCGCCGTGCGGTACAGGGTGCCCATGCCCGGCCAGCTGAAGATCGTCTCCGTAAAGACCGCGCCCACCACCAGGTTGGGGATGCTGAAGCCAATCACGGTGATCACGGGCAGGATCGCGTTGGGGACCATGTGCCGCCAGATGACCCGGCGTTCCCGCGCGCCTTTGGCCCGCGCCGTGATGATGTACTCCGCGCGGATCACCTCCAGCATGCTGAAGCGCATGTAACGCATGTAGCTGGCAACGTAGTTCAGGCTGAGCACAAGGCCGGGCAGCGCCAGGTAGTAGAGCGT
>CAZGYW010000445.1:0-3262 GCA_964530495.1 uncultured Anaerolineae bacterium | reverse complement strand
ACCCCGACCTTGACGACCCGCTCCGGGTGTTTGATCGCCATGCCCAGGGAGACCGTGCCGCCCATCGAATGCCCGAGCAGCGGGGCGCGCTGGATCGCCAGGCGATCCATGAACTGGTTGACCAGTTCGACGAAATTGGGGACGGAATAGCTGAAGGAGTCTTCGGTGGGGCTGCTCGTGCCAAAGCCCCAGAAATCCAGCGAATAGGTGCGGTAGTGCTGCCCCAGGACCTCGAGGGTGTCGCGCCACAGCGCCCACGATCCCAGCCAGCCATGCAGCAGCAGCACCGGGCGGCCCCTGCCATACGTCTCGTAATGGACGATCCCCTGGTCGGTTACCAACGAAGCCACGGTCAGTCAGCCCCCTGTACCTGCACATTCCTCGCCAGGTGCCATTCCCCTCGCGCGGCGCGTTGGGCCTGGCACCAGGCCGGCGCACCACTGATTTTTCCCTCTACACACGCGGCGATCCGCAGCGGTGAGGCTACCGATCCATCTCCTCAAGAATGGAGTACAGCAGCTCCAGGAGGACGTTCTTGACGCTTTCCTTCTCCCGCGCGACGCAGGGCAGGAGCTTGATGTCGTCGTCGATGCGCAGCGCGATGCGCAGGTCTTCCGGAGACCAGGCATCGGCGTGATCCTGCTTGTTGGCAGCCACCACATACGGCGTTGGGGCGTAAGCGCGGAAGGTCTCCAGGATGCTCTTGGCCTCGCGGAAGGTTTCCGGCCGGGCGCTGTCGACCATCACCACAAAGCCGAGCATGCCCTCCGCCAGGATCTCCCACATGAAGTCAAACCGGCGCTGACCGGGCGTGCCAAACAGGTACAGGACCAGATCGTCATCGATCGTGATTCGGCCAAAGTCCATGGCCACGGTCGTCTGGTCTTTGATCTCCTGTTCGGCCGGAGTCTTGACGTCGCGCTCGGTGGAGACAACTTCGATCTCAGAAATGGACCGGATAAATTCGGTTTTGCCCGAACTGAAGGGGCCGGTAATGACCATCTTGACTGTTTGCATAACCGTCTCGTTTCTTCCAGGTGTTGGCCTGCCCACACCGGCCACCGGCAATCTGGGGTCGCTAGAGCGAACGAATCCGATCAATCACGCGCTCAACCACTGTCTTCTGCACCTGCGGCGCCTCACGCCGCCGGTACGTTGCAGCCGCCTCCCGAGCCTTCTCCTGCAATCCCGGCGGCTTGACGAGCAGCACCAGGCCGGCCTGCAGCAACCCGTACACAATCCGACGAATCTCGGTGTCGTTCAGGTTGTTGGCCTTGGCGATCTGGCGGATGGAATTCCTGGGGTTGACGAATGACACCACGCGCCATTCCTCGACGCTGAGCTGAATCCCCTTGAACTTGTCGCCCGGCGCTTCCGGAAAACGCAGCGCAAAGTCCAGGTTGGGCAGCTCATCCGTCAGGTACTCGACCTCCCGGATACGCCGGGCGCCCTCAATAATGACATTTTCGAGGTCGATTGGGACCGTAATACGGTCATCGCCCAGGCGCTGACCATCCTGAAACTGGAACGGCCCTTCCGACCAGGTGAGCAGATCGTAGATGATATCCAGGGTATGCTGCTGGATGCTGGTGACGATATCGCTCTGCGTCATGTAGTTGGCCTGGATCAGCAGCAGCGCCAGGGCCTTGTCGCTGGTATTCCCGGCCCGGCTGCGGATCACCTGTGCCTGGCGGTCGTTGAGCTTGCCCGCTTTGTGCAGCACGGCGGTCAGGTTGCCATCCTGGCGCTCCATCGCGGCGTGGACCAGCTTCCCATCCCGAAAGGCAACACTGGCGCGCTCCTTGCCAGGCGCGACTTTCGGCATCCCCAGCGCGTCCTTTTCCCCCGTCGGCACGCCGTCGAAGATCGTCAGGATCCCGGTCTTTTTGGCAAGGTTGATGAGGTTGAGGAGCTGAGTAGTGCTAAAGTCCCTGAGATTACCTTTTAGCGCCATCCAGTACCTGCTTTAAGGGCTTATGAACGAATGAGTTGGTCATCCCGTGGATCGCCGCGCATTATACCCCTGTCCAAAAACCGAGTCAACCGGGGTCGAAGTCCGCGCGCCACTGCCCCCGGCGGGCGATCCGCCGCGCAGGCACGGTTGCCACGCGCGCCGCGCTGTGCCACAATCGCGCCGCGTCGCGGCCAAAGGCCCGCAGAAGAGAGAGAACGCGATGAACGTCCGAACGCCTGTTTTCCGGTCCGGCATCCCGCTGGTCGCCGTGTTCCTGGGCCTGGCCGTGCTGGCCTGCGCCGCCGGCGGGGAAACCGCCACACCCGCCCCCACGATCACGCCTTCGCCCGGGCCCACCCCGCAGGGCTGGCTCGGCCCGTACAGCTTTCCCGAGGGGATCAACCCGTTGACCGGCCTGCCCGCCGATCCTGCCCGGCTGGCGCTGCGGCCGGTTGCCGTCAAGATCTCCAACGCGCCGCCCATCGTCCGCCCGCAGGACGGCATCGGCCAGGCGGATGTGGTCTTTGAGCACTACGCCGAGGGCGGCCTGACCCGCTTCACGGCGGTCTTCCTGGGCAACCTGCCGTACCGCGTCGGCTCCGTGCGCAGCGCGCGCCTGATCGACGTTGAAATCCCGGAGATGTTCGAGAGCTACCTGGTCTATTCCGGCTCCAGCGCGGGGGTGCGCGAGCGCATCGAGGCCTCGCAGTTCGCCGAGCGCGCCTTCTACGGCGTGGAGATCGGCCCGCCCGCGTACTTCCGCGACCCGGAAATCGACGTCCCGCACAACCTCTTCGCCGACCTGCCGGCCGTCCACGATCTGGCCGCGCGGCGCGGGGTCAACTCACCGCCCGCGCCCCACTACAGCGCCCTGGCCTTCGCCCCGCAGCCGCCCTTCCCCGGCGACCCGGCCCGCGTGATCGACCTGCGCTACAACGCATCCGGCGTGTACTGGCAGTATGACGCGCAGGCGGGCCTGTACACCCGCTGGAGCGACGGCCAGCCGCATTACGACCGGGCGCTGGATCGCCAGGTCAGCGCCGCCAATGTGGTCGTGCTGTACGTCAACCATGTGGAGGACCCCACCATCGTGGAGAGCGAGTTCCAGGGCAGCAAGAGCTACTCGATCCAGATCCAGTTCTGGCACGACGGCGATGCCCTGGTCTTCCGCGACGGGCAGGCCTACCGCGCCCGCTGGGAGCGCCCGGTCGAGCGCTACTACGATATGTTCGTCCTGCGCGACGAGCGCGGGGAGGTCATGCGCCTCAAGCCCGGCGTGACGTTCTTCCACTTCGTCCCGCTGGACTT
>CAZGYW010000444.1:1665-3268 GCA_964530495.1 uncultured Anaerolineae bacterium | reverse complement strand
GCGCGGTTGCTGCCCTCAAACAGGGCGGTGTACAGGCGGTGGGTGAGCCGGTTGGCGGCTGCCGTGAAGACGGGACTCTCCGGGAAGAGCAGTGCCGGAAACGCCCCGGTCGGGAAGAACAGCGGGTACATCTGGGCGAAGACTTCCGGGATGCCGCGCTCCAGCGCGATTTCGTGGGCGGCGAAAACCATGAGGAAGCTGTAGAAGACCGCGTCGGCATCCTGGCAGGCGGCCCGGCACTGCTCCAGCACCTGCCGGCCCAGCGGGAAGGCGTATTCCACCACGGCCTGCGCGGTGCGGAGTCCGTTCAGCCCGGCCACGTCCACAAAAATCTGGCTGAGTTCGGCCGGGTCGCCGGCCAGCGGGGCGAAGCCCAGCCCGTAGCCGGTGACGAACGCCGCAAAGCCCTCCGGCGCGGCCAGCCGGACGCGGTAACCCGCCCGCTGGAGGCCGAGTCCGAGCGCCACGTAGGGCTGCACATCCCCGCGCGAGCCGTAGGTCAGGATTGTGATCTGCATGGCGGTGTCTCCTCAGGCTCCCGGCGGGCGTGGTCATCTGTGAGGATCGTACCCGGAGTCAGGGTGGCAAAGCAATTGGCGATCAGCTCTCAGCGTTCAGCGTTCAGCTTTCAGCTGTAGCGAATAGCGGTTAGCGATTGGCGGTTGGCCAAATGCCAGGAGCCAACAGCCAGAGGCCACAGAGCGGTCAGCTTTGTGCAAAGACAGGAACAGGTTCACATAAACGCTTCGACGCTCGAGGGCGAGGCATGCTACCAGTCGCCTCTTTTTTTGCTTGCCGCTTGCCGCTTGCCGCCTGCCGCCTGGACGCTGGTATAATCGCGCCAGTCATCTTCCCTTGCACGAAACGGAGCGCCCTCTGATGGACCTGCACCTCAATGTTGACGCGATGGTGGACTTCCTCGTCGACCTGCTGGAGAAGCCCAGCCCGACCGGCTACTATGCGGAAGCGATGGATTGCGCGGAGCAGGCTTTCGCCGCGCTGGAGATGCCCGGCCTCACCGCCTGGCGGACGCGCAAGGGCGCGCTGATGCTCAAACTGGCGGGCGCGGCCAGCGACGCGCCGCGCGGCCTGACCGCCCACACCGATACGCTCGGCCTGATGGTCAAGGAGATCAAGGACAGCGGCCGGCTGCGGGCCACCGCCCTGGGCGGCATCATGTGGGGCGGCATCGAGTTCGAGGGCGTGACCGTCCGCACCCACGACGACCGCCGCTACCGGGGCAGCGTCGTCCCGCTCAACGCCGCCGTGCATGTCAACCGCGACGTGCATACCGCCGAGCGCAACGAGCGCACGATGGAAATCCGGCTGGACGAGCGCGTCCAGAGCGCCGATGACGTGCGCGCGCTGGGCATCCAGGTGGGCGACTTCATCTTCGTTGATCCGCGCGTGGAGGTGACCGGGGCCGGGTTCGTCCGCGGCCGCTTCCTGGATGACAAGGCGGGCGTGGCCTGCATCTACGGCGCGCTGCAGGCCCTCCAGGCCGCCGGCGCGCAGCCCGCCCAGGATACGTACATCCTGATCACCAACTATGAGGAAGTCGGGCATGGCGGCGCGGCGGGCTGGCCGGAAGACCTGGCCGAGC
>CAZGYW010000444.1:0-1655 GCA_964530495.1 uncultured Anaerolineae bacterium | reverse complement strand
GACCGGCCGGCCAACGTCGTGGTGAACAAGAGCGACCTGCCTCCCGTGGACGACTCTGCGCGGCTCGCCGCGGAGGCGCCCCACGTGGCCGTCTCTGCAGCCACCGGCGCCGGGCTCGATGACCTCCAGGCGCTGCTGCTTCGCGCCATCCTGGGCAGCGAGGCAGAGCCCTTTGCCGCAACGGCCGAGCCACCCTCCGCCGTCAGCAACCCCCGGCACCGCCAGGCGCTGGATCGCGCGCGCGAGGCGGTGCGCTCCGCCCGCCAGGTACTGGACCGGGAGGCGGGCGCCGCCGAGCTGGTGGCGGTGGACATGGCCGCGCTGGGTGAGGGCCAGACCTCCGATGAGTTCCACACCACGATCTGCGTCAAGGACAGCGGCGGCCCGTACCACTTCCTGATGAACAACAAGCTGCGCCGCCTGGCGGAGACCTTTGAAATCCCGTACAGGGTGGACATTTACCCGTATTACGCCTCGGACGGGACCGCCTACTGGCGGGCCGGGGGTGAGGCGCGGGTCGGGCTGGTGGGGCCGGGCGTGGATGCCTCCCATTCCTACGAGCGCACCCACCGCGACGCGCTGGAGCACTCCGCGCACCTGATTGCGCGCTACCTGCTCGACGCCGAGGCGTAGGGGCCGGGCCGCGCTCGGAGCGCCCACGCGTCGAAGCGGCTAACGGCAAAACATGCGGACGTTCGTAGGGGCGAGACATATCTCGTCCTGGAGCGTCGAAGCGAAAAACGGTAGGGGCGAGGCATTGCCTCGCCCTGGAACATGGCCGCGCCAGAGGCGGGCATTCCGCCCCTGCCGAATCGTCTGCACAGGAGGAAAGCACACCCATGTGGTGGAAGCAAGCCGTCATCTACCAGATTTACCCGCGCAGCTTTCAGGACAGCAACGGCGACGGCATCGGCGACCTGGCCGGGATCACGCAGCGCCTGCCGTACCTCCGCTGGCTGGGAGTGGATGCCATCTGGCTCTCGCCGATGTTCCCCTCCCCGATGGCCGATTTCGGCTACGACGTCGCCGATTTCACGGACGTAGACCCGGCCTATGGCACGCTGGCCGACTTCGACGCGCTGGTCGCGGAGGCGCACCGCCTGGGGCTGCGCGTCCTGCTCGACCTGGTACCGAACCATTCCTCCGACCAGCATGAGTGGTTCAAGGAGTCGCGTACTTCGCGGGATAACCCCAAACGCGACTGGTACGTGTGGCGCGATCCGGCCCCGGATGGCGGGCCGCCCAACAACTGGAACAGCTACTTTGGTGGCCCGGCCTGGACGCTGGACGAAACGACCGGCCAGTACTACCTGCACAGCTTCCTGCCAGAACAGCCTGAGCTTAACTGGCGCAGCCCCGGCCTGCAGGCCGCCATGTTCGACGAGGTGCGCTTCTGGCTGGAGCGCGGGGTGGACGGCTTCCGCATCGATTCGGTTCACTGCCTGGGTAAGCACCCCGACCTGCCGGACGAGCCGCTCAACCCGGACTGGACTCCGGCCCTGCGCCGGCCCAAGCTCCGCACCCTGAACATCTACAGCGTCGATGATCCGTATGTGCATGACATCCTGCGCGCCCTGCGCCGGATGCTGGACGAATACCCGGAGATCTATAGATCGGAAGAGCACACGTCTGAACTCCAGTCACCGCTCATTATC
>CAZGYW010000443.1:0-3275 GCA_964530495.1 uncultured Anaerolineae bacterium | reverse complement strand
AAGCGGTGGCGATGGGGTATCCTGTCATCGCATGGCAGGACCCCGCATCCCTGGTGCAGGAGGCGCTGGCCCAGCCAACCCGGCGCGGCGTGCTGGGCTTTCTGTCAATCGGATTTGTGGCTGCAATTGTGCTCGCCCTGGTCGGGAGCGTGATCCAGAGCACAGCGTCGTTCCAGGCGCAGGCGGTCCAGATCGGCTCGCTGCGCGCGATGGGACTGGACAGCGCCTCGGTTAGCACCTATCTGATCTCGACTCAGGGCATCGCGGCGCTGGGCAGCATTGCAGGCGGCACGTTGATCGGCATTGGCACCACGCTGCTCTTTCTGCCGCTCATGGATTTCAGCGGGGGGTTGCCCCCCTACCTGATCCGCGTGGCCTGGTCGCAGATCGCCAGCGTATACGCCCTGTTCGCCGCGGCGCTGATAGTCGTTATGATCTCCACAACCATCCTGCTGGGCCGGGAGCAAATCTCCATGCTCGTCAAGCTGGGTGATGTCTGATGACAAAGGGACTTATGCCAGGATGAAACTGCGTACCGTCTTTGCACTTCTGCTGATTGCATTCACGCTCACCGCCTGCGCCGGGGATGAGGAGTCGGCCTCCCAGGCGCTGGCGACCAGCACGCCGATCCCGACGGCCCCGGTCGCTGCGCGGCCAACGTATGTGGTGCAGCGTGGCAACGTGGAGGACATCTTTGAATTCACCGGGCGCTGGCAGCCGCGCGATCAGATGGCGCTGTCGTTCACGATCAACGGCACGATCCGGCAGGTGAACGTTCGGCGTGGGGATGCCGTGAGCGCCGGGGAGCTGCTGGCTGACTACCAGATCGACACGCTGGAAGACCAGCTTGCCAGTGCAGAGATCTCGCTCGAATCGGCGCTCGCCAACCTGGAGACCAGCGCCAGCGGTGGGCTGCAAAGTGTGGAGAACGCCCAGATTGCGCTGGCGAACGCCCGGCTTTCCCTGGAAAGCACGCGCAACAACAGCCCGTGGACCAGCGTGGCCTCCGCTCGTAACAACCTGGACAATGCGCGTGCCTCACTGGAGCTGGCCGAACAGAGCTACCGCGAGGCGCTCAGCTACCCCAACCAGCCCGCCAGCACGGTCAACAATGCCTATCAGGGCGTGATCAATGCCCGGCAGCAGGTCACCAGCGCTGAGATCAGCTATTTTTCCGCTGCCCAGAATTATGCCAACTGGGAGATCAACGTCCAGCAGCAGGAGAACAGCGTCCTGCAGGCCGAGATCAATCTCCAGCGTGCGATTGAAGATCAGGCTGCCGGCGTTAGCGACCAGTCGGTCCGCTCCGCGCAGCTTAACATCGACCAGATCAAGGCCGATATCGCCCGGTCATCGCTCTATGCGCCAATTGATGGCGTCATCCTGGATGTGTACATTGCCCCCGGGGATAATGTCGTTGCCTATGACACCGTGATCACGATCGGCCTGCCGGAGCCAAAAGAAGTGATCGCCAGCCTGGCCATCACCGATGCCCAGCGCCTTTCCGTGAGCATGGCGGGCATTTGCGAGGTGATGAACCAGCCGGAAACGGCGGTGGGCTGTGCCGTGCGCAGTATGCCGCTCACTGCTCAGGATGCCGACCAGACCACGCGCATTGCTGCTTCCCTGAGCGGACTCAGCGATAACCAGCTCGTCCAGGTGCAGATGCCACTCCAGGTTGCCGAGAATGTGCTCTGGCTGCCGCCCAGCGTGATTCGCACGTTCCAGAACCGGACCTTTGTGGTGCTGCAAACGCCAGATGGCGAACGGGCGGTGGATGTTCAGCTCGGCCTGCAGACAGACGAACGGGTCGAGATCGTCAGCGGGGTGAGCGAAGGGGATGTGGTGATCGCGCCATGAGCAGCAACGGCAAGCCTCCGGCGTATATTACCTGCCGCAATGTGGTGAAGGCCTACCAGGTCAGTGACCACGAGATCGTGGCCCTGCGCGGTATTGACTTCACCATGGATCGTGGCGAGATGGTGGCGATTGTCGGCCCCAGCGGCGCGGGCAAAAGCTCTCTGCTGAACCTGCTGGGCGGGATGGACAAGCCGACTGCCGGCCAGTTGAATATTGGCGGGCTGAATCTGCTGGAGCTGAAAGGCCGCGCCCTGGCCGGTTACCGGCTGCGTTTTGTAGGATTTGTGTGGCAGCAGGTTGGCCGCAACCTGCTGCCGCATCGTAGCGCCCTGCGCAATGTTACCCTGCCGATGATGCTGGCGGGCGTTCCCCCGCGGGAGCGTATTGCCCGCGCCCGCGCGCTGCTGGATGCGGTGAACATGGCCGAGCATGCCCATAAGCGTCCGGCGCAGCTTTCCGGCGGCCAGCAGCAGCGCGTGGCGATTGCGGTGGCGCTGGCCAATAATCCAAGCCTGCTGCTGGCTGACGAACCCACCGGCTCGCTGGACCACACAAGCGCCCTGCAGGTGATGGAGCTGATTGCCCGCCTGCGGAAGGCATATGCCCTTACGATCCTGATGGTGACGCATGATATGGAAATGGCCGCCTTTGCCGACCGGACACTGACCCTGCGGGATGGCGCACTGGGCCAGGACCTCACCCACGCCGAAGCCGAAGCCCCGCCCCGCCTGGATGATAGCGGGCGCATTCAGCTACCGGCAGCTGTGCGCCGCCACCTGGATGAAGCCGTGCGTATCTCGGTTGAAATCCGGCCGGAAGGGGTGCTGCTGCGCCCGGAGCAGGAGGAGCAGCACGATACTGCAGGCTTGCTCAGCGAGATGCTGCCCCAGGATGCGCTGCCGGAAGCCGACTCCGATGGACGCGCACGGCTGCGCTTCTGGCGGCGGAAGAAAGGGGCGCGCTGATGAGCCAGGACCTGTGCATTCGCGCCCGCAATCTCCAGCGCAGCTTTGGCAGCCTGCAGGTGCTGCGCGGGGTCGATCTGGATGTCGTTGTCGGGCAGGTGGTGACGCTTTATGGCCCGTCTGGCAGTGGCAAGACGACCCTGCTCAACCTGGTTGGCGCCCTGGATCGGCCCCAGGGCGGCACGATCGATGTGCTGGGTGAGGACATCCTGGCCATGAGCGATGATCGCCGGGCCCGGCTGCGCCGCACCCAGATCGGCTTCATCTTTCAGAGCATGACCCTGCTGCCCACGTATACCGCGCTTGAAAACATCGATCTGGCGCTGCGGCTGCCGGGCCTGGGCTACCGGGAGCGCAAGCGCCGTGCCGAGGCCGCCCTGCAGGCCGTCGGGCTGACCGCCTGGGCTGGCCACCTGCCGGAAGAACTCAGCGGGGGGCAGCGCCAGCGGG
>CAZGYW010000442.1:0-3280 GCA_964530495.1 uncultured Anaerolineae bacterium | reverse complement strand
GGTATCACCCTGGAAAACCTGAAGAAACTTGGCGAAGCCCAGAACCAGGCCGAACGCATACTGCTTGAGGCTTTCCGAGACGGAATACGCAGTTTGGGGCGCAATTTCGATTATATTTTCAATGAACAAAGGTTGTTAGCTGCTAATGGCTAACCCCGAAAGTCGAGTTGTTAACAGTCAGATAGATCCATTCGGCACGCCCTGCCCGCGAGCCGCACGAAGTCACCTGCCCGTTTTGCTTCACCCGGTTCAGCGCCGGAGACGCGCTGTTCCGCTGTGCCAACCCGCGCTGCCCCGGCCGCACCGATGATGAAGTCTATGCCAGCTACCAGGGCCTGGTGGACGCCCAGACGATGGGCCGCGTCTTCAACCTGGAAGCCCCACCGGAAGGCCGCCGGGCGCGCTCCCGCCCGACGCTGGCCGCCGCCTGCCCGGACTGTGACCAGGAGACGCACAAGCGCGTTTGCCCGACCTGCCATTACGACCTGCTCTATGACGCCGGGCTGACCGAGGAGCGCACAATCGCCATCCTGGGCGGGCGTGGCACCGGCAAAAGCAATTACATCGCCATGCTGATCAACCGCCTGGAGAACGAGATCGGGGCGCAGTTCGGCGCCGGGGTACGGGCCATGGGGGACCGCACCCGCGAGCGGTACGAGCGTGATTTCTACACACCGCTATACCGCCGCCACCACGTCATCCCGCCCACCCGCACCGCCGGGGTGGACCTCGCCACCCGCACGCCGCTCGTCTTCCGGATCACGTTCAACAGCGGCAAGGTCGTCAACCTGGTCTTCTTCGATACGGCGGGGGAGGACATGCAGTCGCTGGACGCGATCTCCACCGAGGCGCGCTACCTGCTTTTCGCGGACGCCCTGATCTTCCTGATGGACCCGCTCCAGATCCCGGCGGTGCGCCAGCTGGTGCCGCCCGCTCTCGTGCCGCCCGCCGATCCCGGCGCGGAGCCGGAGTACATCATCGGCCGCCTGCGCGAGCTGTACGAGCAGGAGTTCGGCCTGCGCGCCCGCCAGCGGATCAGCAAGCCGGTGGCCTTCACGCTCTCCAAGGTGGATATGCTCTACCCGCTGCTCGATCCCGGCTCCGGCCTGTTCCGCACGGGCGAGCACTTCGATGCCCTGAACCTGCGCGATCTGGACTCGATCCATACCGAGATCGGGGCGATCCTGCGCGCCTGGCTCGGCCAGCGCTTCGAAACCCTCGTCCGGACGAATTTTTCCAATTATCATTACTTCGGGGTGTCGTCGTTCGGCAAGCCGCCGGAAGGGCCTTCCGGCCGCCAGACAGTCGAGAGCGCCGCGCCGATCCGGGTGGAAGACCCGATCCTGTGGATCTTCCACGCCTTCGGGCTGATCAAGGCCCGCTGACGACGAACGGCACGCCTGCCGCCCGGCCGGTAACCGGCAAGTGAGAACGGGTCCGATGGCTATCTACCAGCACTACTACACCTCCTGCCGCAACCCGGAAACCGCCCGCACCGGCTTCCAGGTGAAGGCCGCCACGCCCGGCCTGCCCCGCCGCGCCGAGCAGGCGCTCGCCAAGCTGATCGACTACCGCCCGCCAGGCAACGCCGATCCCCAGGCTGTGGAGTCGCACCCGGTCAGCCTGCGCTTTTATGTCCCCGGCCCGCAGGAGGCGCTCCTGATCTGTGCCCAATCCAACGGGCCGGACGAATTCGGGCGGCCCGGCAACTTCTTCGCTCACAGCCTGGTCGGGCCGGTGGAGGACTTCACCGACCCCCTGCCGCCGATTTTCTACTGGGGCAGCCCGTTCTGGGCCAGCCAGGACCCCACCGACCAGACGCTCCTGCCAGAGATCAAAGGGCTGGCCGATGCCGCGCGCGTGACCTTCAACTACGACGCGATCTGGCCCTTCCTGACGAACGAGCGCCGCGCCTGGCTCTACGGCCTGCTGTGCGCCGTGCTGGACTACCCCGCCTCCAAACGCCGGATCGTCATCGCCGACACAGGGGAGCATACCGCGCTGTGGATCGCGATGCTGACCATGGCCCTGCCCTACCAGAGCCGCGGCGGGCTGTCCTTTGCCACCTACCACCATGACCCGTACAGCGTGCCTTTCATGGTCACCGGCACGACGCTCGATTCAGCCTTCCGCTTCACCGCAGACGACTACCGGACGTACTACGTCCTCAACACGCTGGACGGGCGAGCCAGCAGCGCGCCGGACTCGGACTTCGCCCGCTACGTGTGCGACCACTTCACGGCCGACCAGTACGAGACGGTCGTCCTGGATCTGTTCATGCTGCTCAAGCGCCGCGCATCCGGTGACCCGCCCGATCCCGCCCGGCTGGACGCGCTGACCCACTTTGCCTTGCTCCAGTCCCGCAGCGGAGGGCTGCTCGCCCCGGCACAGGCGGCCGCCGCCACCCACACCGTCATCGCGGACGTGACCGCCAGACCCACTACCGATGCCGAAGATGCCGCCGACCTGCGCGCCGCCTGGGAGTTGCTTTCCGCCGACCTGCTGGCGCACCGCGACCCGGCCCTGCTGCCCGACTTCCTGGCCGCTCTGGAGCGTTTGCAGGCGATCGATCCGGCCTTCGCGGAGACCTGCCCGCGGGCCTGCGCGGTCTTCGCCGCACTGGTGGCGGAGGGCCGGCCCGACCAGATCCATCCCGTGTACGCGCTGCTCAAATCCGCCTACCCGGCAGAAGAACTGCGCGTCGAGCTGGCTAACCCCCGGGTGCTGATCCCCCTGATCCAGCACCTGCGGGAAGACGACCTGGACCAGCTCCAGGCCTTCTGGGAAACCTGCGGCACGCTGCTCAACTACGAGGACGCGCCGACGGCGCTGGCGGTAATCCCGGCCTTCACCCGCACACTGGCCGCCGCCGACCTGGTCGCCGCCCGCTTCGAGGGCGACCCCCTGCACATCCCGCGCGAGATCGATCTGCTGCTCAAGACCTGCCTCCGCACGCAGAAGGTGATCAACCCGGTCACCCAGCTTGCCCAGGATTACCAGCTCCGCCACCCCGAAAGCCCGGTCTTTGGCTGGGTGTACTATGCCTGGGTGGAGGGCGCACCGCTGGATCGGCGCACACAGATGCGCACGGTCTACAGCCAGACCGACCCGGACATCATCATTTACGAACTGCACCGCGACCTGGTCCGCGTGCTGGATCGCCCCGGCGATCTGGCCGCCACGCTCGTCGCCTGGGTGAACCACCTCCCGGATCTGGACCGCGCGGAGATCGCGGCGGAAGCCATGCGCTTCCTGTGGGGCCGCGAAGATGCCAACCGGG
>CAZGYW010000441.1:1582-3290 GCA_964530495.1 uncultured Anaerolineae bacterium | reverse complement strand
CGCGCCTGCACCTCGGCGATGAGCCGCTGGCGCACCGCCTCATCCGGGGGCAATCCGGCCGCATCCATTGCCGCCAGGACAGCGCCCACCACCGGCGGCGCGGTCAGGCGCACGATCTCAACCAGCGGCGCGAACTGGCGCACGTCCGCCGCCAGCGTATCGCGCAGCAGCGGGAATTCCGCCCGGAAGACGCCCCCGGCCAGCACCAGCTCGAAGGCGATGTCCTGCATGCCCAGCGCCCGGATCACGGCGTTGACGCTGCGCGCCAGCCCGTGCCCGGCATTGAGCAGGATCTCCAGCGCCACCGGATCGCCCTCCGCCGCCACCTGGAAAATCAGCGGGGTGAAGTTGATCTTGTAGACATGGTCGCGGGTAACCATCTCAATCAGGTGAGCGACATCCGTCGCGCCGTAGTGGGCCAGCAGCGGGCCTTCCAGCGCCGTGCGGGGCGAGATGCCCTTTTCCGCGCGGGCCAGGGCCGCGATCGCACTGCGGCACAGGTCGCCGCCGCCGCCCCAGTCGCCCAGGTCGGCGCCCATCCCCCAGGTGCGGAAGACCCGGCCATCCGGGGCGCGCCCGGCCTTGGTGGAACCCGCCCCGGCGATGCACACCACTCCGTACGGGCGCGTCGTCCCGGCCCGCAGCCCGATCAGGGCGTCGTTCTCCAGGAAGAACGGTCCCGGCAGGCCAAGCGCCTCAATGTGCGGGCGAATGCGGGCGTCATCACTGGGGAAGTCGTAGCCCGCCAGCCCGTACCCGGCCGCCGCGATGTCCCCGGCGGTCAGCCCGGCCTGGACCAGCGCCTCGGCCAGCACCTGGCGGTAAAGCGCCTCCATCGCGGGCAGGCCGATGCCCTCCCAGTTTCCGCCCCCGGCGTTCACGAGCGCCAGCAACCGCCCGGTCGAATCCGCGATCAGGCCCTGGGTCTTGCTGTTCCCGGCGTCAATGCCGAAGTAGCAGGTAGTTGTCATGGGCAAGGTCTCAGCGGTCAGCAAAAGAAGCTTTCAGCGGTCAGCTTTCAGCAGAGAAAAAGACAGACGGTCGGTAATCAGCGTTCAGCTACCAGCAACGGCAAGCGCAGGTTTCGACAATCAACAGGAGAACACCCATCCGTCGATAATGCCTTTGCTGATTGCTGAATGCTGATTGCTGAATGCTACTTCGCAAATTGCGGCAGATAGGCCGCGTGCGTGCGGATCAGGTCGTCCAGCACCGCCGGAGCGCTGTCCGCGTCCGGCCCGAGCGGGTTGGCGATCAGGGCCAGCAGTGCGGTGTCCCGGTCCCCGGTGACCGCCGCCTGCGCCGCCAGCAGCTCGTAGCTCTTGACCTGGTGGATCAGGCCGGCCATCGGCTCCGGCAGCGGCGCGGCGGGTAGCGGATGCGCGCCCTGTGCGTCGATCCGGCACGGCAGCTCCAGCACCCAGTCCTCCGGCCAGCCGGGAACCGCGCCCGCGTGCGGCACGTTAACCACGTGCACCTGCCCATCGTTGTTGTGCATCGACTGCAGAAGCTGCACGGCGGCGGTGGAGTAGTACGCCCCGCCGCGCTTCTCCAGCTCCGGCGGCGGCTCGGTCAGGGATGGATCGGCGTACTTCGCCAGCAGCGTGTTCTCCACCGCCATAACAGCTTCCGCGCGGCTGGGCGGCCACTGCGCCTGCTGCTGGATGGCGTGGGCGGTGCGGTAGAAGTACTTGAGGTAGCCGCTGGG
>CAZGYW010000441.1:0-1482 GCA_964530495.1 uncultured Anaerolineae bacterium | reverse complement strand
TTGATCAGCGGCGCGCCCGGCGCGGACTGGCGCATCTCCGCCGCCAGGTCCATCAGGACCGGGATTGTGCGCAGCGCCTTGGCGAAGCCGCCTACGCCCGTCGTCTCCTGCCCGACCAGGCCCCAGCGGCGGCCCAGGTATTCGTCTTCCCGCCGGGCGGGCATGTGCCCGACGCGCAGTTGTGTCGTGACGTAGGCCGCGCCGGCTACTGCATCACGCCGGTCAGTGTGCAGCGTAACGGTGAAGGGATCGCCTTTGGCCGCGACCATGCGCTGCGCGAAACGCCCGACCACGTCCAGCCGTTCGACGTCCACATCCATCAGCGCCAGCTCCGTGATCGGGAACGCCGCGTGAAACCGGATGAAGCCGGAAACCAGCTCAGGGGTGTACGTGCTGCCCCCGCCAATGACCGTGACTTTCATGCTCCGCATCCTCTCCCGGCGGGATCGCGTCCCGCGCCGTGCCTGTCACCAGAGTATACCCGCACCGGGCCGCAGAGCCTTACAATTCCCTGACAACGCACGTACAACGCTTCATGTATAATAAGGAATGGTTCACCAAGAGGCTTTTCAAGCCGGCTAATGCAGACTATGCTGTGAATATGTACGGGGGGAAAACCCAAAGGAGACAACCTCATGTGGGAAGATTTCAAGAAGTTCATTATGCGCGGCAATGTGCTGGACCTGGCGGTCGGTGTGATCATCGGTGGGGCCTTCGGCGCCATCGTGACCTCGCTGGTCAATGATGTCATCATGCCGCCCATCGGCCTCCTGCTCGGCAAGGTCGATTTTTCGCAGTTGTTCATCAACCTCAGCGGCCAGGAATATGCCTCACTCGCGGCCGCCCAGGAAGCCGGCGCCGCCACCATCAACTACGGCGCGTTCCTGAACACCATCATCAACTTCCTGATTGTGGCCCTGGTGATCTTCCTGGTCGTGCGCTGGTTCAACAAGATGCAGACCATGGGCAAGAAGCCGGAAGCGCCTGCCGCCCCGACCACCAAGGAATGCCCGTACTGCCTCACCCAGATCGCGATCAAGGCCACCCGCTGCCCGAACTGCACCTCGCAGCTCGATCAGTAGCGACCTTTCCACCCCTGGTTGCACCTCAACCGGCGGCGTTACCCCAAACGGGGCAGCGCCGCCGGTTGCATTTCACTCAGCGGCCATGTAACGTCGCGGGCGCATCCCTCATCTAACCGGTTGAACTGAAGCGTCAATCACAGGGAGGAACGGGCATGCAGGGACTCGTGGGTTTCATGGCAAGTAGAAACGGGCGCATCTTGCGCGCGGTGGTGGGGCTGGTGCTGATTGCGGTGGGGCTTGGTCTGTTCTCGCCAACCGGCACAACCCAGATCATCCTGGTCGTGGTGGGCCTCATTCCGCTGGCGGCGGGCCTCTTTGACTTCTGCCTGCTCGCGGCGGTATTCGGAATGCCAGATCGGAAGAGCACACGTCTGAACTCCAGTCACCGCTCATTATC
>CAZGYW010000440.1:0-3295 GCA_964530495.1 uncultured Anaerolineae bacterium | reverse complement strand
CCCTGCAGCCGGTCCAGCAGCGGCGCGACATGCGCCAGATCGCGCTTCAATTCCAGGCACAGGGTCACCTTCAGGACCTGCGCCTCAACATCGTTCTCGTGCTCTCCCAGGTATTTATCCAGTAGCTCGAATGCTTCATCCCGCTTGCCGCTATCGTAGAGAACCTTGACCTCGTTTACCAACGCTCGGCTCCTCATCATTCCTGTAAAATCCGATCTGGTTGATGCCCACGACGATCAGTTGGGTCACGACATTCGAGGAGTGCCTGGCAATTCTTCCTTTCCGGGGAAGCGATCTTCCCGAAGCGAACACCGCCGGCTGGCGCGCACAGGAGTAGCATCGCGACGGGGATGGAATCCCGGCGTCGCCAACGAGCACTGTAGGGCACCGATCCAGTACAGCCTGGAGCAGGCGGTTGTAGGTCGAGAGAGTCAGCTCCCGCGCAAAAAAGCTTCAGAACAGGAGATGCAGGTGCCGCCACCCGGAGGCGAGTCAGATGGGGTCTGCAGCGACTGGATTGCAGTGAGGCTGCAAAAATGCTTGCTGCGGTGGTGTGAGTTGCGGCGGATGCGTCCGGGCTCGGCAGGAGACCGGCAGCGGCCTACCAGTAAAGTTCGGAACCGGTAACGATAAGAAAGGGGCGGCAGTTCCTTTCGTTTAGCATTAACGAGGAACGCACCCGACATAATAGCATGAAACAGCGAACGCTGCAATAGGCAGTTTTCAATTCATCCCCGATCGGCGGATTCCCGGCTGGAAGTCCGCAGCGCCAGGGTGGTCAGCTTGCGCGATCGAGGGATAGACCAGCCGCACTAATCTTGCCCTTCCGGCTGGTGGACAGCTCCCGCCTACCCCTTCAGCCCGGTCATCACGATACCCTTGATGAAGTAGCGCTGGGCGAAGAAGAACAGGACGATCACGGGCACGATCATGGCCGTGGAAGCCGCCATCAGCAGCTCCCAGCGGGTGGCCAGCACGCTGCGGAACGTCGCCAGCCCGACCGCCACCGTGAACTTGTCCGGGGAGTTGAGGTAGATCAGCGGGCCGAAGAAGTCGTTCCACGACCCCAGGAAGGTGAAGATACCCACCGTGACCAGGGCCGGCTTGGCCAGGGGCAGCATGATGCGCCAGAAGATCCCCAGCTCGCTGGCCCCGTCAATGCGGGCCGCGTCGGAAAGCTCCTCCGGAATCGTGCGGAAGAACTGGCGCAGCAGGAAGATGTTGAACGCCCCGCCGCCGAAGAACTGGGGAACCGTCAGCGGCAGGTAAGAGTCGATCCACCCCAGTCGCGAGTACAGGATGAAGGTCGGCACTACCAGCACGACATAGGGCATGATCATCGTGCCGATCACGATCGCGAACCAGAAATCCCGGCCCGGGAAGTTCAGCCGGGCGAAGCCATAAGCGCACAGCGAGGCCGAGCCAAGCGTGGCAATTTCGTTGAGCAGGATGATGAACAGGCTGTTGCCCAGGTACAGGTGGAACGGCTTGTACGTCAGGGCGTTGAGGTAGTTCTCCCACTGTACCGGGTTGGGAATCCACTGCGGCGGGTACTGGAAGATCTGGTGCTGCTGCTTGAGCGAGCTGGAAACCAGCCAGACGAACGGCAACAGCATCGCGATCGCGATTACAACCAGGAGCAGGATGGTGAACACGCGCCAGAGCCGGTTGTTGATCAGGTACTTCCTGTCGGCCCTGGCCTGCGCAGCCCGGGTGGAGACGCTGGTAGTCATGCTGTTGCCCATGTTATGCGTTCTCGTAGTAGACCTGGCGTCCGAAGTACTTGAAGATCAGGAAGGTAAAGACGGCGATGATGCCAAACAACACCCACGACAGCACGGCCGCATACCCCATGTTCAGGTACTCGAAAGCGTTGCGGTAAATGTACAGCACCAGGAACAGCGTGCCGTTCTGCGGGCCGCCATCGGTGATCAGGAAGCCGGCGGTGAACACCTGGAACGAGCCAATGAGGCCCATGATCAGGTTGAAGAAGATCACGGGCGTCATCACCGGGATGGTGATGTAGCGCAGCTTCTGCCAGTGCCCGGCGCCATCAATGTCGGCGGCCTCGTAGTAGATGTCAGGGATGCCCTGCAGGCCGGCCAGGAAAACGATCATGGCGCTGCCCGCGCCCCACAGGCTCATGATGATGATCGCCAGCAGCGCGGTTTCCGGCTCCTGCAGCCACTTCACCCGCGAAAGGCCGATCCCGCGCAGGATCACGTTCAGCAGGCCGAACTCGGTATTGAAGATCCAGGCCCACAGCACGGCGTTCGCCACGGCGGGCACAATGCTGGGCAGGTAGTAGATCGTGCGGAACACGGCAATGCCGCGAATCTTGGTGTTGATCAGCAGCGCCAGCACGAAACTGAGGACCAGGCCGAGCGGCACTGAGGCAAAGGTGTAGATCGACGTGACCTTCAGCGACTGCCAGAACAGCTTGTCGCTGAACAGGTACTCGACGTTATCCAGCCCCACAAAGCGCGGCTCGGCGATCAGATTCCAGCGCATGACCACCAGGTAAACGGCGGTCAGCGCCGGGAGGATAAAGAACAGGAAGAAGCCCAGGATGAACGGGGAGATAAACAGGTAGCCGGCGATGGCCTTGCGCTGGGACAGCGTGGGGTTGCGCAGCCATCCGAACCCGCCCGGTGACTTGCCATCGGCTGTGTTTGCAGAAAGGGGACTGGTTGCGGTCATCGCACGTCTTCCTGAGTTTCAGGGTTTCTGGTAGGGAAGAAGAGGACAAACCCCTGCCCTCTTCTTCCCATTGTACCGCTTGCGCTGGTGTTAGGCGTTGATGTACTGCTCGGTCAGAACCGCGTTCGCTTCCGCAATGGCGGGCGGCATCAGCTCCGCCGCCGGGCCTTCACCATTCAGGACCTGCTGGAAGGCCGGCAGGAAGATGGCGCTGGCCTGCGGGAACCCGGCCGGAACCAGGGTCGGGCTCATGTGCTTCGGAATGTAGTCAGCCACGAACTTACGGTAGTTCGGTGGATGGATGCCTTCCGTGATCCAGGCGTCCATGCCCTCCGGCGTCAGCATGGCGGTCTG
Organism: uncultured Anaerolineae bacterium; assembly: GCA_964530495.1. GTDB lineage: Bacteria > Chloroflexota > Anaerolineae > Aggregatilineales > Ch27 > CAZGYW01. Next base: position 241 of record CAZGYW010000440.1, on the reverse strand, counting down.
GTTGGGGACCCACAGGCCGAGCTTGCAGAAGTGGGTCTGGTAGAAGGGCGTCGCCAGGAAGCGCAGCCACTGCCAGGCCGCATCCACGTTCTGGGAGCCGTTCAGGATGGCGTGCGGGTGGCCCTGACCGGCGGCCTTGCCCTCGGGGACCATCACCGGGATCGGGCCGACGCCGAGCGCGGCGACCTCGTACATGTACGAGAGCGCCCACGAGCCGTCGATGACCATCGCCAGGCGCTTG
>CAZGYW010000439.1:0-3298 GCA_964530495.1 uncultured Anaerolineae bacterium | reverse complement strand
CGCACGAGGCGCAGCTCCTGGCGCTGGCGCAGCTTGAGGGCTTCTACGCGCCGCGTTTCTACGGCGTGGATTACCACGCCGACGGCACGATTGCGCGCATCGCACCCACCCGGCCGGACGTGCCCGCCACGGTGCTCAAGCGGATCGTACCCGTGCTGCACAAGCCGTTCACGCGCTTCCTGGTGCCGAATGTGGCGACCGTCCACAACCGGGCGCCGATCGAGATCATGCGCGGCTGCACGCGCGGCTGCCGCTTCTGCCACGCCGGGATGGTCACGCGCCCGGTGCGCGAGCGCCCGGTGGCGGACATCCTGGCGGCGGTGGACGAGATCATCCGCCACACCGGGTTTGAGGAGATCGGCCTGCTGAGCCTGTCCTCCTCCGATTACACGCACGTCAAGGAGCTGGTGCAGGCGATTGGCGACCGCTACGGCAGCCAGGGACTGAGCATCAGCCTGCCCAGCCTGCGTATCGAGTCAATGAGCGTCGACCTGCTGGACGCCCTGAAGGACACGCGGCGTGGTGGGTTCACGCTGGCTCCGGAAGCTGCGACCGAGAAGATGCGCCGCATCATCAATAAGTGGGTGCCGGATCAGCAACTGCTGGATACCGCCCGCGAGATCTACACCCGCGGCTGGCGCTCGATCAAGCTCTACTTCATGATCGGCCACCCGGAAGAGACGCTGGAAGACGTGCAGGCCATCGCCGACCTGGCCAACGCGGTGCTGAGCGTGGGACGTAAGGTGCACGGCTTTAAAGCGAACGTGAACGTGGGTGTCGGCACGTTCGTGCCCAAGCCGCATACCCCGTTCCAGTGGGTGCCGCTGGATGACCTCGCAAGCATCGCAGCCAAGCAGCGCCTGCTCAAGCGCGAGCTGACCGCGCGAGGATTGAACCTGCGCTGGACGGATGCGGAGGAGACGCTGCTTGAATCCTTCCTGAGCCGGGGTGACCGGCGGCTGGGGGCCGTGATCCGGCGCGCCTGGGAGCTGGGCACCCACTTTGACGCCTGGCAGGATCACTACAGCGCGGCGGCCTGGCACCAGGCTTTCGCGGATGTGGGCCTGGACATGGCGTTCTACACCCACCGGGTGCGGGCCATCGACGAGGTGTTCCCGTGGGAGCACATCAGCCCGGCGGTCAAGAAGAAGTTCCTGGTGGAAGACTACCTGATGTCGCTGCGGGGCGAAACGCGGGCAGACTGCCGCACCGGGTGTTTCGCCTGCGGCATCCTGCCCAAGTTCGCCGCCGTCCGGGCAGAGACGCCCACCGAGCACTGGAAGTGCCCACCGGTCACACCGCGTCGTGCGCGCGGCAAGCAGCCGGAGGAGATCATCCCGCTGCAACCGCTGGCGTAGCGCATGTCCGCAAGAGAGAGGAGCGCCCAATCCGGGCGCTCTTTTTTGGGGTGGGTAGGCTTTAGCCGCGTTCGTAGGTCGGCTTGAGGTAGATGTCCACCAGGTACTGGGCGTAACCGATGGCGCGCAGGTTGGCCTCGCATTCGGCCAGCGTGGCCCCGGCATCCCGCCAGAACGGCACGCGCTTGACCAGTGTTTCCACCCGCTCGCGCGGGGTGATGATCCACGTATCCTTCGGCACATGCCCGTAATAGATGGCGTTCATCTCGTCCAGGACGCCTTTGCTCTTGAGGTAGGGGGCGACCAGCACAACCTTGCGCGCTTTGCGCTCCTCGGTGAGGTACTGTGCGACGAACTTGGCTGTGCCGCCCAGGTCAACCAGGTCCTCCACGACGGCGATCACGCGGTCCGCGACCTCAATGGACAGCGGGTGGATGATCGCCGGGTGATCCAGCGGCTGGCCGGGTCCAGCATAATACTTGACGCCCAGCGTGCCGAAGTCAATCGGCGGGATGTTCTTGTTGAGCGTCCAGGCCAGGTGATCGTGGAGCAGCACGCCGGGCAGCAGGCCGCCCATGGTGATCATCACGGCATGCGTGATCTGCTCCCGGGTGGAGATGTTGTCGATCTGGTAGCGGTAGATTTTGCGCGCCACCTGGGACGCGATGTAGGTGGACACATGGTCCGGCACGTACAGGAATTTGAGCGGGTCGTAGGCTACCGCGACGCCATACGGATTCTTCCAGAACTCCGGGTCAATGGAGGCTTCGGTGGATTGGATCTGTTCGCTGTAGCGTTCCATCGCGGTGCTCCCTCAGGTACTTGCGCCCTTGCTCACGGGTGTGTGCTCAGGCGCCAATGATCGCGTATCCGGCAGCTTTGGGCAAGGGTTAGCGCGGCGTGCCGCTGCCGATCCGAGTCGTTGGTATAATCAGGCGCACGCTTACGGCGATGGTTCCGCCCTGGGGAGAGGATGGCGCGCGATGCGAATCGGGATTACCGGAGGCCGTCCGCTGCGCGGCACATATGCGCCCGGCAGCAACAGCAACGCCGCGATGGCGCTGGTAGCGGCTTCGCTGCTGACCGCCGAGCCGGTGAGCGTGATGGCCATGCCGGAGACGGCCAGCGTCGCGCTGATGCTGGAAGTGGCGGGTTTGCTGGGAACTCAGGTGGAGCGCCCGGCAGCGGCGGGCGGGCCGGTGCGTCTGACCACCCCTGCGCTGACCACGCGCCTGCTCACCCGCGCGATGACGTCCGCCAAGGTGGGGGTGGTGCTGTTCCTGCCGGCATTGCTGCTCCGCCGCCAGCACATCCACCTGGAGATCGACTATCCCGTCAGCCGCCTGCACACGCATCTGACCGCGCTGCGCGACCTGGGCTGCCGCGTCACCATCGCGGAAGGCAGCGTTGAGGTGCGCTTCGAGCCGTGGCAGACCCGCGAAATCCTCCTGATGCAAACCAGCGTCACGGCGACGGCGATGGCCGCGATGCTGGCCGCTGCCCAGCCCGGTGAGACCGTGATCCACAATGCCGCCTCGGAGCCACACGTCCGCGACCTCCTCCAGATGCTGGTGGCGATGGGCGCGGCGGTGGAGGGCATTGGCTCCAATCTGCTGCGCATCCGGGGCGCTGAAGCGCTCTCCGGCGCCGACGTGACCGTCGCGCCCGATCACATCGAGGTCGCCAGCGTTGCGGCTATTGCCGCGCTGACTGGCGGGCGGCTGGCTGTCGAGGGCGTGCGGGCCGCTGACCTGCGCATGATCGCCAAGGTCTACGAGCGGCTGGGGCTGCGTCTGGAGCTGGATGACGGTCACCTGTACGTCCCCCGTCACGAGACGCTGGCCATCTCCAGCCGGGACGAAGAAGTGGATGTGAGTATCGAAACCGCCCCGTGGCCGGGCTTCCCCTCCGACTTGGTGGCGGTTGCCACGCTGATCGCC
>CAZGYW010000438.1:0-3302 GCA_964530495.1 uncultured Anaerolineae bacterium | reverse complement strand
CGATCTTATCCGCGCCACCGCTGCCCTGTCCTCTGAGGCCACATGCCGATTGAACACACACTGACCGCCGAACTCACCGCCGTGCTGGGCCGCGCCAATTGCGCCCTCAGTGGGCGCGGGACCACAGCCCTGTGGCTGGCCCTGCGCGCGCTCCGGCGGCGGGACGGCCCCGGTGAGGTGATCCTGCCCGATTTTCTGTGCGGGACGGCGCTGGAAGGCGTGCTGCTGGCCGGGTTCACACCCGTCTTTGCCGACGTGCTGCCCGGCCGCTATACGCTCTCCCCGGCCGGCGTGGCGCGCCTGGTCACGCCCCGCACGCGGGCGATCCTGGTCGTGCACCTCTACGGCCACGTTGCCGACGTCGCCGCGATCCGCCAGGCCGCGCCGGGCATCCCCGTCATCGAGGACGCGGTGCAGGGCATCGGCGGGCGGGATGCGGCCGGTCGCCCGGTGGGAACGCTGGGCGATCTCTCCTTCATCAGCTTCGACCGGCACAAGATGATTGGCGGGCGCGGCGGCGCACTGCTGTGGGATGACCCGGCCCTGAGCGCCGGCATCGCGGCCGATCTGGGCCGCCTCCCGGCGCTGCCAGAGTTGCCCCTCGAGACGCTGGATACGCTGCTGCCGCCCGCCCCGGCCGCCACCTATGCGGAGCAGTTGCGAACCGCGATCGCGCCCACCCTGCTGCGGCCCTTCAACGCCTCCGCCGCCAACCTGGCGCGCATCCTGGCGGACTGGCGGACGCTGGACGCCCGCATCACCGAGCGCAACGCCAGAGGGCGCTGGCTGCATGCCCGCCTGGCTGCGCTCGCCACCCCGCTCCTGCTGCCCGACCTCCACCCGGGCGATGCGCTGTGGTGCTACACCGTCGCCGCGCCGAGCGCCGCCGTGGCCCGCCGGATCATGCGCGCCCTGCACGCGGCCGGGATCAGCGCCTCCGACCTGTACCCGGCGCTCAGCCGCTGGTTCGACCGGCCGGGGGATGCGCTCGGCCTGACCGGGCGGCTGGTCAACCTGTGGGTCGATCCGGCGACCGATTACGCGCACCTGGAACGCGCCGCAGACGCAATCGCCGCCCTGCCCTGGTCCCGGATCGCGCCGGGCGCTGCAACTGCCAGCGCCGATCCCTCGTAAAGCAGGCCATATCCGCCATCTCTGGAGGCAACCACAGATCATGTTCACTCCGCTGTTCAGCGGCGCGCTCACCCGGCTGGCCGCACCCCTGCCCGAAGACAAAGACGTGTTCGCAGCCTGGACGCGCAGCGATGACTACCTGCGCCTGCTGGACGACGACCCGGTGCGCCCGGCCTCGCCTGCCGCGTTCGGCCATTTCGATGGCGCCGGATCAGGCGACAGCTACTATTTCCACATCCGCACCCTGCAGGACGATGCCCTGATCGGGTTCGTTGCGCTGTTCAACCTCAAGTGGAGCAACCAGTCGGCGGAGATGGCGATCGGCATCGGCGCGCCGGAATACCGGGGCAAGGGCTACGGGCAGGATGCCCTGCGCGTGATCCTGAACTACGCCTTCGGGGAGCTGAACCTCTATCGCGTGGGGCTGCACGTCATCGCCTACAATCGGGCCGCGATCAAAGCCTACGAACGGGCGGGATTTGTGCGGGAGGGCGCGCAGCGGGGGGCGGTCCAGCGCCAGGGGGAACGCCATGATCTGCTGCTGTACGGCATCCTGCGCGAGGAGTGGCTGGCGTTGCAGAGCCAAGCGGCCGGAGCGCTGGGTTAGCTCCTCGCTTCATCTGCTGCGCTGTGGAATTCCACACGCGTCGTCGCGGTGACAAGGTCCATGAAGCGCGCGTACCCCCGCTCGTAGACCGGCCGGAGCGCCGGATCGGGCAGGAAGCACTCGCCCGGGCTGATGGCCCGCCGCAGCCCGGCATCATCGTCAGCCATGGGGATGACGCCCACCCCCAGGCCGGCCAGCAGCGCGGCGCCGCAGGCGGCACCGTAGGCCGCGCCCCCGGCAGCCCCGGAAGCTACCAGCGGCAGCCCGCACACATCCGCCGTGATCTGGTTCCACAGGCGGCTGCGGGTTGGCCCGCCGGTGGCGCGCAGCTCCGTGATCACAATTCCAACGGATGCCATGCGGGCTAGCGCCTCGCGCAGGGCGTAAGCCGTCCCTTCCAGCACCGCGCGGCACAGGTCGCCGCGCTCCGTGGTGGTGGTCATGCCGTGGAACGCACCACTCCGGCCCGCCGAAAGCGCCGCCGCCGTAGGCACGAGCAGGTATGGCAGGAAGATCACACCGCGCGCCCCGGCGGGCGACGCTTCTGCCAGGCGGTTCAGCGCGTCGTAGCAGCCCTCCTCCACCGCGCCGAACAGCATCTTCGCCAGCCAGCGGTAGCTGCCGCCGGAAGCCACAACCGCCTGCATGTCATAGGCCATGTAGCGGCCCGGCAGGACGGCGCAGGTGGTGTACAGCCCGGGGTGATAGCCCGGATCGGTCGTACACACGCTCACCAGGTCGGTCGTGCCGCGCATGAAGACGGACTGGCCCGGCGCCAGCGCGCCCACCGCCAGCGCGGAGAGGGTGGCATCCTGCCCGCCCGCCACCACCGGGATGTCCGCCACCAGCCCGCACTCCGCCGCCGCCCCGGCCGTCACGCGCCCGACAACCTCATGCGGCGCGGCCAGGCGCGGGAAGCGCGCGCTCTCCAGGCCGACTTCACGCAGGAAGTCCTCGTTCCAGCCGCGCCGGATGCGGTCAAATGCCAGGTGATAGCCCCAGTCGGAGGTATTGGCCGCCGCCACGCCGGTGAAGCGGTACAGCAGGTAGCTGACCGTGCTGTGAAAGGTCGCCGTCCGGGCGTAGAGATCAGGGGTGTTATCGCGCAGCCACAGCATGCGCGGCTCCGGCTGGTCGTAAAGGTCGTTGCCGGTCAGCGCGCCCAGTTGGTCACCGAACATCCTGCGAATGCGCGCCGCCTGTTCCGTGGCGCGGGTATCCGTCCAGATCAGCGCCCGGCTCAGGGGGATGCCGTCCGCATCCACCGGCAGGCAGGCGCAGCCCTGCCCGCTCAGGCTCAGGCCGGCGATGGCGTGCGGATCGGCGCCGGTCATTTCCATGACCTGGCGCACAGCCGCGCACACACCGCGCCACCAGTCGTCAGCGGCCTGCTCCTGGCGATCAGGGCCGTCCGAAACCGTGGGATGGTTGGCGGAGGCCGCGCCGAGCAACACGCCCTGCCCATCGATCAGGACGGCTTTGGCGCTGGACGTCCCCACGTCGATTCCCAGCAGCAGTGTCATGCGCCGATCCCTACCAGTGCCTGCGCCACTCGTCGATC
>CAZGYW010000437.1:0-3322 GCA_964530495.1 uncultured Anaerolineae bacterium | reverse complement strand
CCGCTGCTGCTGTGCTTCAACCACCTCTCGATTCTGGATGGCCCGCTGGTGGTCGCCAACGTCCCGCGCGAGATCGAGTTGATCGGGCCGGGCGACTTCCCGATGACTCCGATTGAAGATGTGGTGGTGCGCGCTTACGGGATCACGCGCATCAACCGCGGCCGCGCCGACCGCACCAGCCTCAAGGCCCTGCTGGAGCACCTCAAGGCGGGCCGCACGCTGGCCATGGCGCCGGACGGCGGCACCTGGGAAAAGGCGATCACGACCGTCAAGACCGGGGCGGCATACCTCTCGCAGGCCACGGGCGCGCCAATCGTGCCGGTAGGACTCGGTGGGATGTATGCGGTACCTGTGCCCGACCTGGCGACGCTACTCACCCGCCCGCGCATCACGATCCGCTTTGGGGAGGCGATGCCCGCCGTCCCGCCCAGCGCCGACCGCCGCCAGCGCGAAACCGATCTGGAAGCCGCTTCCCAGGAGCTGATGCAGCGCATCTATGTCCTGCTGCCGCCGGAAGATCAGGCTCGCTACGACTACTGGGGCCGGGCGCAGTACACCCTGGCGCTGGACTTCGCGGCACTGGAGGGTGACGCGCTGCTCGCATACGATGGCCCGCCATTGCCTGACCTGAGCGCGCTGGGCGAATTTGCGGCCAAGCCCAACCTGTTCCGGCCAATGTGGGTTAATGCCGGGCTGATCGTCGATCCGTTCCGGTTCGCGCGGTTCTACGCCCCGGTGGAGGTGCAACTGGCGGCGCGGGATTTGCTGCGGGCGCTGACGCAGGGCGATTTTGACGCTTATCTGCCCTACCGGCTGGGCAACGAGAAGGCGCAGGCGGTGCTGGACGGGCTGCGCGCGCTGGCGGATGTGATCTGCCCCTGGGCGCTGGCGCGCCATGCCCGGTTGCGGCTGCGCCCGGTGGTCAGCGACCCGGCGGCGCTTGTCTAGATTGTGTCAGAGTTGTGTATCTTTCCCGCCTGCGGGGTGTTTCTGCTGGCAGGGCAATGATAGGATGGGCGGGCAAGTGACCGCAGCTGGCTGCCCTGCGTCTAAGGGTGTGGCGGTCGGGCCGTTGCAGCAGCTTCAGGATGGAGGATGGGATTTTGACGGATAGTCAGAGCGTTGCGCAGTCGATAATCGAATACCGGAATGAGCTGATCGACCTGGGGACGCTCGGCCAGATTCGCTTCCGCCGCCCGATGGTGAACCCGTTCCGGCTGCGGCGGCGCATCCTGCATGCCATGGCGCATTCGTTCAGCGAGGTGATGACGCGCACAGACGTGTACGGACTGGAGAACATCCCGGCGCGCGGCCCGGTGCTGATCCTGCCCAACCACCTCTCTAACCTGGACGGCATCATGGTGCTGGCCCATTACCCCCGCCAGATCGAAATGGTCGGTCCCGGTGATTTCAAGATGATCACGCTCAAGGACTGGATGCTCAAAGCCTACCGCGTGGTGCCGATCAACCGCGGCCGGGCGGATACGTCCAACCTCAAGAACATCATTGGCCTCCTCAAGGCCGGGCGCGAACTGCTGATGTTCCCCGGCGGGGGGATGTGGGAGAAGCGTCAGTTTGTGGCCAAAGACGGCGCCGCATACTTTTCCCAGCTGACCAATACGCCGATCCTGCCGGTGGGGATCAGCGGCGCGTACCTCAAGTCGATTGACGCCTTCACCGGCCAGCGGCCGCGCCTGACGCTGCGCTTCGGCAAGCTGATGCCCGCCGTCGCGCCCAGCCGCAACCGCCAGACTCGCGAAGCCGACCTGGACGCGGCCTCCCATGAGATTATGGCCCGCATCTGGGACCTGCTGGAGCCGGCCGAGCAGGAGCAGTATTCCCACTGGAAGCGCGAACTCTACCGCATGGACCTGACCTTCCTGCAGGCGGAGACTGGCGCGGAGCTACCGTACAACGGTCCGGCCGTGCCGGACATGGCAGCGCTGGCGGAGTTTGCCGCCAAGCCGAATCTGTTCCGTCCGATGTGGGAGAACACCCGGCTGAACCTGGACCCATTCCGGGAGGCGCATTTCTTCGGCCCGGTGGACGTCCGGTTGGCGGCGCGCGATCTGGCGGCGCTGCTGCGGAGTGAGTACGATGCCTACCTGCCGTACCGGATGGGGGACGCGGCCACCACGCAGGTGCTGGGCGCGCTGGATGCGCTGGGCGGCCCCGTCACCGAATGGGCGATGCGCCACGGCGCGCGCATCCGGTTGACCCCGGTCAGCACGGATCCGGCGGCGGAATAGTCGCAGCGACTACTCAGGCCAGAATCTGCGAGGGCTGTCCTGTCAATGGGCAGCCCTTCTTGTTTGTGAAGGTAAGCGGCAGGGAATATCAAGGTAGGACCGACCGCTCATTCGTTTCTGTCTTTAGCTGAACGCTGACGGCTGAAAAGCTCTTAGCCAACCGCCAAGCCGCCAAAAGCGCCAGGAAAAACTGTGGCAAGTGGCAAGTAGAAGCATCCCTCGACTGCTGACACTCAATCGCTTTTCGTTTTTGCTGAATGCTGACTGCTTTTAGCTGAAAGCTGAACGCTGATCGCCAGTTTACAACCGCTCCTTGATCACCTGCGCCAGCTCCGGGCCGATGCCGGGCACGGCGGCGATCTCCTCCACGCTGGCAGCCTGCAGCTTGCGGATCGACCTGTCAAACGCCTCCAGCAGCAGCTTGCGCCGTTTGGGGCCGATGCCGGGGATGGTCTCCAGTTGGGAGGCGAGGCTTTCCTTGCTGCGGCGGGCGCGGTGGCTGGTGATGGCGAAGCGATGCGCCTCGTCCCGCACGCGCTGGACAAGGAACAGGGCGGGCGAGCGCCGGTTGAGCAGCACCGAGGTCTTGCGCCCCGGCAGGAACAACTCCTCATTCTGCTTGGCCAGCCCCACCACCGGCACCCGATCCAGCAGGCCGAACTCGGTGAGCACCTCCACCGCCACGTTCAACTGCCCTTTGCCGCCATCGACCATCAGCAGGTCGGGCAGCAGCCGCCAGGTTTCATCCTGATCCTTCTTGCCCGGCTGGGAAACGGACGGGTTATCCCGCGTGTCGATGTAACGCTTGAAGCGGCGGCTGAGCGCCTCCCGCATCGACTGGTAGTCGTCCGAGCCTTCGTGCGCGACGGTGTTGATGTTGAAGTGGCGGTATTCGGACTTGCGCGGGGTGCCCTTGAGGAACACCACCCGGCTGGCGACGATGGCTGTGCCCTGGGTGGTGCTGATGTCGTAGCACTCGATCCGGTTGGGGACTTCCTCCATCTCCAGCGCGGCCTGCAGCTCGCGCAGCGCGCCTTCCTGGCGGACGGTATCCGCCTGCCACTGCACTTTGA
>CAZGYW010000436.1:0-3328 GCA_964530495.1 uncultured Anaerolineae bacterium | reverse complement strand
GCCGCCCATGATGATCAGGCTGAGCACGTTGCTGGAGACCTGCCGCGTGAAGCTGTTCGGGAAGCTGGACTTCAGGTAGGAGCCAAACAGCGCGCCTCCCAGCCCGGCGAATGCGGCTCCGATGGAGAAGGCCAGGAGCTTGGTCCGCACCAGGTTGATGCCCATGGCCTGGGCGACGTCTTCGTCTTCCTTCATGGCGCGCCAGGAGCGTCCCAGCCGCGAATGACCGAGACGATAGGAGATCAAAGCGGTCAGCAGCACGCCAAACAGGATCAGGTAGTAAATCTGGTTGGGCTGGCTGAGGGCAATTGGTTTGGACAGGGCGGCGCCGAGTTGCGTGATCAGCGGGACGCCGGACCCGGCCATCGGCGCGGCGATCCCGGTCAGGTCGATGATTGGCGACGGGATGCTGACGATGCCCTGCGCGCCGCCGAAATAGGGCTTGCCCAGGTCTGAGAGCGCCACCAGGCGGATGATTTCACCAAAGCCCAGGGTCACAATCGCCAGGTAGTCGCCACGCAGGCGCAGGACCGGGATGCCCAGCATGACGCCCGCCAGTCCGCTGGCCAGCACGGCTACCGGCCAGGCCGTCCAGAAGGTCAGCAGCGTGCAGGAGGACTGAATCTGATCGGCGGCAAGCTGCGCGTATTCGGGGCCGCAGGTGAGCGCGTTGGGCGTGGTCAGGATGCCGACGGTATAGGCGCCAATGGCGAAGAAGGCCACATAGCCCAGGTCCAGCAGCCCGGCGAAGCCCACCACGATGTTCAGCCCGAGGCCCATCATCACGTACAGCCCGATAAGGTCCAGGACGTTGTTGAAGTACCCGGTCAGGAAGTTCGGCAAGACCAGCGCGAAGGCCAGGCCGGCGATGGCGAGCATCGTCTGGCTGGTTCGGCGCTCGGTCGGGTTGAAACCCACATACCGTGTTTCAGCAAGCGGTGTCGTGCGGTTGCGGAGCAGTTGGCTGGCAACCATCAACAGCCCGATCAGGATGGCTGTGACCAGCGTCATCTTGCCGGTGACGCTCAGGATGCCCAGCATCAGGCCAACGGTCAGGATGGAGAGACCGAGCGAATGGATGTTGCCCGGGGCGCTGCTCAGCATCGCCCCGATGGCGGCGAGGATCGCGCTCACGCTGATCATGAGCGCCAGCATGCCGGGGACATCACGCCCCAGCGTCATGGAGGTCAGGATAGCGGGACGGCCGAGGAAGGCCGGCAGCCCGCCGCTGGACGCACCGAGAAGCAGCAGCGCGGCGCCAAAGAGCAGGCCCAGCAGCGCCCCGGCCAGGGCGGCTTCCAGGACGCGCGGCCACAGGCGCGGGCGATTGCGCCAGCGCGCGATGCCGTAACCGGCCAGAACGACCACCGTCAGCCACAGTGCATCGGCCAGAGCGATCATGGTTCTGATCTGGTCCTGCAGCAGGCCCATCACCAGAATCGCGATGGCGACTGTCCCGGCAATGCTGATGATGCGCCCGGGCAACCTGACGGCCAGCGCGCCCAGCGCGCCCAGCGCGGCAGCGATCAGCGCCTGGTACAGGTAGCCGACGGTCGCGTTTTCCTGACCCAGAGACAGGACGGTGAGCAGCTCCGCCCTGACGTTGGGAAACACCGTTTCACTGCCCAGCACGGCGACAAGGGCGTTGATCTGGTTTAGCACCAGCGTAACGGCGATGGTCACTGCGATGACGATCAGGCCGGCCAGGGCACCATTGATGACCTGCGTAACCCGCGATGATGGGGCCGATTGCCGGGCGGCTGCAGCGCCAATGCCCAGGTAGACCGCCGCGAGGATCGTCAGGCTGAGGCTTAACAGATCGGCGATGACATAGCGCTGCGAAAAGACAGTGAGCATGCCGATTACGGTGATGAAGGCGGTTCCGAGACCTGCAAATAGACTGGTGCGCAGCACCCGGGTGGAGATGGTCATCGTCTTATGCCTTCTTTTCGCTCAGGATTTCACCGAGGATGCCGCTTGGCCGGAAGATCAGGACCAGGACCAGCATACTGAAAGCGATCACGTCTTTCAGCTGGGTGGGAATGTTCAGCAGGGACGGCGCGACGGACTCAATGATGCCCAGGAAGAAACCGCCAACTGCCGCGCCGGGGATGTTGCCGATGCCGCCCAGCACCGCGGCGGTGAAGGCTTTCAGGCCGGGCAGGAAGCCCATCGTGTGCGTGACCTGGCGGTTGTAGAGCGCAAACAGCACGCCCGCTGCGCCGGCCAGGGCGGCCCCGAGCACGAATGTCGTCACGATGACATTGTCGACATTCACCCCCATGAGGGCTGCGGTGGATTTGTCTTCAGCCACCGCGCGCATGGCTTTTCCGGTTTTGGTGCGCTGCACAAAGAACCAGAGCGCCGTCATCATGAGGATCGCGGCCAGAAAGACCACCAGGTAGATCGGGCGGAAGATGATCTCGACGCCGAGGATATTCAGGGGATACCGGCCGCTGATCAGATCCAGGCCCAGGCAGACTTCCGCGTCATTCACCATACTGCATTCCACCGGGAAGATCCCCGGCAGCAGGTACAGGTTGACGTTAGGATAAACCTTGGGGCTGGAGCCAAACAGCCCGCGGAAAGCCTGCTGCAGAAAGATACTGGCGCCAATAGCCGTGATCAGCGGGACCAGCCGGGGTGCCCTGCGCAGCGGACGATAAGCGATCCGCTCCAGCAGCACGGCGATGGCAATCGAACTCAGAATGGATGCCAGGAAGACGACCGCCAGCGCAATGAATCCATGCGCTTCCAGGAACCCGGTTTCATTCATTGCATCGATGAAAAAGAATCCGACATAAGTGCCTGCCATGAAAATCTCGCCATGGGCGAAGTTGATCATGAAGAGGATGCCGTAGACGAGCGTATAACCCAGCGCGATCAGGGCATAGATGCTGCCCTGGGCAAGCCCGAAGATCATCTGCCGCACAAAAGTCTCTACATCATATTCCCCCGCGGCAATGGTGGTGATCGCCCGGATGATGATCACACCTACCACGATCAGTCCCACCATGGTTAGCGGGCTGCGGAGCGTGTTGCTAACTGCCTCCGCTAGACGCTTGCTGATCCCTGATCCTGCCTGAGCGCTGGCCCCGTCGATTGCCATGTTTGGCCCCTTACATCCTGTACTGCGTTGCAAAACGTCGATGACTTACAAAAATAACGGCAGAGGGAGACAACCTCCCTCTGCCGTTAAGGCTTGCAACTGACTACTGTGCCACGCCCTGTGACACAAACGCGCCATCGACAACTTTGTAGACGTCGATGACGGCGCCGCCGCACTCACCGGCGTCGGTGCAGGTGAGGACACCGGTCAGGCCGGGGA